>DASWYM010000463.1:0-3202 GCA_036404975.1 Chitinophagaceae bacterium | reverse complement strand
TCTCTCCTTCTTCATCTCCCGCATGGCGGTACCGAAGTCGGTGCCCCTGGCCAGGGCACTGACGGTAAGGGCAATGCGCTTGGCGCGGGTGGCGTCGGTCTTTGCCTCGTTGATCCAGCGGGTGAAGTAGTGGCGGTGCGAGGGCGGAAGCTGGTAGTAGTGGGCCAGCGCTGCCGGCTCGTCGTGCAGGCACTCGATCAGGTCTCCGGGTGGCAGCACTTCCTGTGTGTCCACCTCGAGCTGCACCTCCAGGGTAGCGCCTTTACCCTTGCCGATGCCCTTGCGCATGGTGGTGTTGATGGCCATGATAAAGTCGCCGCCGCCCATGGGCACCAAGGCCACCCTTTCGATGGCATAGCTATCCAGGCGGCCCTTTACGCGGAAGCTCTTTTTGTTGCCGGGCTTCAGCTGCTGCGCCAGGGCAGCAGGGATCTCGATATAGGTCCAGCCGGTCTTTTCGCCCTGCTGGCCGAACTTTTTAATGACAGCGGTAAATCGGAGCATAAGGTGTATTGGGTATAAACTTACGGGTTATCAGTAAAGTTTAAAGTTTAAGGTTGGGAAGTTTACGGGTTTACAAGTTTGGGATAGTGGATAGGGCTTTTGCGGAAGTAATTAATTGAAGGCTCTATAAAGGCAATAGGTGCCCCAAGTCGCTTTATAAGCGACTGGGCAGGGGGGTAGGCAAGCATTGCTCCGCCCAATCCTAAAAAGGCTGTAATGCCTTCCTCTATACGCTGCCCATCAGAGATTTCCCGACTATAGTCCATGGACCATGGACTTTAGACTTTATACCGGCTCTCCTACTTTTAACCTTCATTAACCAGGACCTGCCTTAACTTACCGCATCAACTAAACTACATTTTATGAAAAAAGTCATTTTGTTCTTACTCTTTATTGTAGGATTCAGCGTTTCCTATGCCCAGCAGGGTGGTGACCCGGCCGTAATGCTCCAGCGGATGAAAGAGCGGCAGCGTCCCGAACTGGTTGAAAAAGCCAGGATCACCGAAGCGGAGGCCGATAAGGTCATCGAGATCAGTTTTGAATCACGCCAGGAGCTGCGCGGCTTAAGGGAGCTGGGAGAAGAAGACCGCAAAAAGAAACTCGACGAGGTCAATGCCGGCCTGGCGAAGAAGTTCAAGGCCATACCGCTGACCGACGAGCAGGTGAAAAGCGTGCAGGCCTACTTTGAAGAGCGGCGGAAGCAAATGCAGCAGCGGCGGAACAACCAGCAATAGGAGGATTGTTTAAAGTTTAAGGTTTAAGGTTGGGTTTGGGAGTTTACATGTTTATGAGTTTTTCTTTCCAGGTGAGCCAACTGGCGACAGGATTAAACTTTAGAGCGGATAGTTTAAAAAGAGGTTGAGGAGTTGAGGGGTTGAGAACTATTATACTTTTCAATAGAAGCTGGTATATGTCAGTTGCTGGAAACAGATGGTAAAGCTCTCCGGAAGGAGGGCTTTTTTATTCTACAGGTAATCGAAAGTTCCTGTATAAAAAGTAGAGCCATTAATCTGTGCGCACGGGTCCGCATCATTGCCAGTATATGGGAAGCACATACAGCAAGTAGCCCAGCAGCGCCCCGCCCAGAACGACCAGGGAGGTATTGATCTTCCGGAAGCCGAAGACCACCACCAGGCTGAAGGCGCCGATAAGGGCGGTACGCCAGTCCGTTACGGCCGCCCTGGTCATCTCCACGCAAACGCCCAGGATAATGGCCACCGAGGCCACGTTTACCGTGTCGAGAAAGGCGGCCATCAAGCCAGACTTCCGGAGCTTTGGAATCAGCGGGTTGAGCAGGGCCACAAAGAGGAAGGAGGGGAGGAAGATGCCCACCGTGGCGGCCGCTGCTCCCGGTGCACCGCCGATCTGCCAGCCGATAAAGGTGGCGGCCGAAAACACGGGCCCGGGGGTGAACTGTCCCACGGCCACGGCGTCGATCAGTTGCTGTTGGGTCAGCCAGCCACGCTCCACGAGCGCGGCATCCAGGAACCCGAAAAGCACGTAGCCGCTGCCGTAAAGTACGGCGCCGATCTTCAGGAAGATCCAGAACAGCTTTCCCGGTGAGAGCGCCGCATAGGGGAGGGCCTGCAGGAGCACAAAAGGCACTATACCTTGTGCGGACGCTTTGCCTCTTTGCACCGCGTAGAGGATCATGCCCACCGCCCCGGCGCCAAAGAGCACGGCGATCTCGTTGAGTCCTGCCAGTACGGCCACCAGCGCCGCAGCCCCGATCATTCCCAAGGTGACCGTCTTCAGCGCTTTCTTCCCCAGGGTGTAGGCTGCCGCTGCAATCACGGCGATAATGGCCGGCTTGATGCCATAGAGGAAGGGCGCCACCTGTGGCAGCTGTCCCCACTTTTGGTAGGCCCAGGCAAAGGCAGCGGTGATGAGCACGGCGGGCAGGATAAAGCAGCACCCTGCCACCACGAGACCCTTCCAGCCGGCACGTTCCTTCCCGCAGTGCATGGTCATCTCCGTGGAGTTGGGGCCCGGGATCAGGTTAGTGGCGCCTACCAGGTCGAGAAAGTGCTGGTGGTCCATCCAGCCCCGCCGGCGCACCACTTCCTCCTCCATCATCGCAATGTGCGCCGCCGGCCCGCCAAAGCCGATGATGCCCAGCTTGCCGAACACGCGGGCCACTTCGGCCAGCCTTTGACGTTGCTGTACAGGATCTGACTTCTGTGCTTCCATGTCTTCATTGACCTATCCCGGGTATCACCTTCAGCCCGGTTGTTGCTAAGCTACCTCAGATTTCAATTATTAGAATCACTCGATCTAAAAGTTCAGTTTGATAAAAGGAAGAAGGGTTACTGAACTTGGATAACTTCCACTCACTATCCAGAAGAATTGCGATTTGATACCCAGGTTGACCTTAGGCTGAAACTTATATTCATACCCCAGTTCTGCAATAGCTCCTAAATCTCCGCTTTTTGAACCCTTCCAAACCTTATCCCGGTCAATTATATAGTTCCCATACACTTCCACCGTATGCATCCGCCCTGTCCAATAGTATAGGGCGGCACCCCAGGACAGCTGGCTCTTTTTGCGCAAATAGTTTTTGGACATTCCCAGCATCCAGCTGTTGTCTACGTGTTGGATATTATGGTCAATCAGCACGCCCACACCACCTGAAAGGGTATCGCTGAAATATACCTGTCTGGTAAAGCGCTGCCGATTATATCCGAACCTTAAGTCAATG
>DASWYM010000462.1:0-13620 GCA_036404975.1 Chitinophagaceae bacterium | reverse complement strand
CCAGCAGGTGGAAGGCGGCGCCCAGGTGCTGGACGTGAACATGGACGACGCCCTGCTGGACGGGGTGAAGGCCATGACCACCTTCCTGAACCTGTTGCAGAGCGAACCCGACATCGCGAAGATCCCTGTCATGATCGACTCTTCGAAGTTCGAGATCATTGAAGCGGGGCTGAAGTGCGTGCAGGGCAAGTGCATCGTGAACTCCATCTCGATGAAGGAAGGCGAGGAGAAGTTCATTGAGCAGGCGCTCATCTGCCAGGCCTACGGGGCCTCGGTGATCGTGATGGCCTTTGACGAGCAGGGACAGGCCGATACCCTGCAGCGCCGGGTGGACATCTGCGAAAAGGCTTACAAGATCCTGACCGAACAGGTGGGCTTTGACCCGCAGGATATCATCTTCGACCCGAACATCTTTGCGGTGGCTACGGGGATTGAAGAGCACAATAACTACGCGGTGGACTTCATCGAAGCCACGCGCATCATCAAGCAGAAGATGCCCCTCACCAAGGTGAGCGGGGGCGTGAGTAACGTGTCGTTCTCCTTCCGCGGGAATGACGCCGTGCGCGAGGCCATCCACGCCGTGTTCCTCTACCATGCCATAAAGGCGGGTATGGACATGGGCATCGTAAATGCCGGCCAGCTGCAGGTATATGACCAGATAGAGCCGGAGCTGAGAGAGCTGTGTGAAGACGTGATCCTGAGCCGGAGACCCGATTCTACCGAGCGGCTGGTGACCTTTGCCGAGACGGTGAAGGCCAAAGGCAAGGAAGAAAAGAAAGACGATGCCTGGCGGGCCACCCCGGTGGAAGAGCGCCTGAAGCACGCCCTGGTAAATGGGATCACCGATTACATTGATGCGGATACGGAAGAAGCCCGCCAGAAGTACCCCAAGCCCCTGGACGTGATCGAAGGCCCGCTGATGGCGGGTATGGACGTGGTGGGTGACCTGTTTGGAAGCGGCAAGATGTTCCTGCCCCAGGTGGTGAAAAGTGCCCGGGTGATGAAAAAGTCAGTAGCCGTATTGACGCCCTATATAGAATTAGAGAAAGAAGAGCGAGCCAAAGCACACCTGGCTGCCGGTACGGTAAATGAAGAGACGGCATCGGCACCCAAGGTGCTGCTGGCGACGGTGAAGGGGGATGTGCACGACATTGGTAAGAACATCGTGGGTGTGGTGCTGGGTTGTAACGGCTACCAGGTGATCGATATGGGTGTGATGGTACCGGCCGATAAGATCCTGGAGACGGCGCAGAAGGAAGCAGTGGATGTCATTGGTCTCAGCGGACTGATCACTCCTTCGCTGGACGAGATGGTGCACGTGGCCCGGGAGATGAAGCGCCGCCAGATGAAGCAGCCCCTGCTGATCGGGGGAGCTACGACCTCGCGCACACACACAGCGGTGAAGATCGCCCAGGAGTATGACCATGGGGTGGTGCACGTGCTGGATGCGTCAAGAAGCGTGACGGTGGTAAGTCACCTGCTGAATAAGGAAGGCAAACAGACCTTCCTGGACCAGACACGGAAGGAATATGATGGGGTACGGGCCCAGTTCCTGAACAAGCAGAAGAACAAGGCCATGATTCCCTACGAGGAGGCAGTGGTGACCAAGGAGCGTTTGGACTGGAAAGCCTACAAGCCTGTAGCACCTGCACAGCCGGGGGTGACCGTGCTGAAGGATTACGACCTGGGTACCATTGCACGGTTCATTGACTGGGGACCGTTCTTTATTGGCTGGGAAATGCCGGGCCGCTTCCCCGAGGTGCTGAGCGATAAGATCTTCGGCGTGGAAGCCACGCGGCTGTACAACGATGCGCAGAAGTTGGTGAAAAAGATCGTAGACGAGAAGTGGTTTACCGCTAATGGGGTGATCGGCTTCTGGCCGGCGGTGAGTAATGACAAAGACACCGTGACCCTTCAAACTGAGAAGGGTGAGGTGCACCTGGAGTTCCTGCGCCAGCAAATGAAGAAAGCCCTGGGGCAACCCTCTTACTCGCTGGGAGACTTTATCAAGCCGGAAGGCAGTGGCACCGATTATATGGGTGCGTTTGCCGTAACCATACAGGGTGCCCGCCAGCATATAGACCGCTTTGCCGCCGAGCACGATGAGTACAACAAGATCATGGTACAGGTGCTGGCCGACCGCTTCGTGGAAGCCTTTGCCGAATGCCTGCACCGCGAAGTGCGTACGAAGTACTGGGGCTACCAAAAAGATGAGCATTTAACGAACGAGCAATTGATCCGCGAAGAGTATGCCGGTATACGCCCTGCTCCGGGATACCCGGCCTGCCCCGACCACACGGAGAAGTGGAAGCTGTTCGACCTGCTGAACGCTACGGAGAACGCGGGTATAGAGCTCACGGAGAGCCTGGCGATGAATCCGCCGGCATCGGTTTGCGGCTGGTATATAGCCCACCCGCAGAGCCACTATTTCGGGCTGGGAAAGATCCTAAGAGACCAACTGGAAGACTATGCCACGCGCAAGGGCATGACGATCGAAGAGGCGGAACGATGGTTGCGCCCCGTATTGGAATAAAGAAAAAGCCCCGCGTGTGCGGGGCTTTCCTTATCTGTTATCTTGCTTTTACCACCATGGTCTTTGTCCAGCGGTCGTGCCAGGGATCGCCACCTAAAGCACTAAAGGCTTCGAAGGGCACCAGGCGGGTCAGGCTCCGCAGCAGGGCATCTTTGAAAGCCAGGGGAGTGCCGTCGGCCCTTACTGCTTTCGTACCGGTAATCAGCTTACCCAGTGTATAGCCTTTGAACGCCAGTTCGCAGATGGTATAATACAAAGTATAGTTCAGGATGCTGAGCCCATAGCTGGAAAAGAAAATGTCCCATGCGCTGTCATCGGCAAAGAAAGCTACAGCAAGATCAGGGTTTAGGGCCATCAGCACTTTGGCCAGCAGGGCTCCCGTAAGAAAAGACAGGCCGTATTGCATCAGCATGGCATCGACCAGGTAGTTGACGAACCGCTGTCCTACGGAAGCTTCCTGGTAAGCCAGCACGTCCAAATCGGAGAAGAGGTGTTGCTCTTCCTGCACGTTAGTTTCGGTGTACATAGTATATGAATTTAGTCCGTCAAAATAGGGAGTAATGACTGAATTTCAAAACCAGCACAAGGGCTCCTTTATTGGTGTAACTGTAGAATACATACTTCCTTTATGCAGGCTAGCTGCA
This sequence comes from Chitinophagaceae bacterium, assembly GCA_036404975.1. Classification (GTDB taxonomy): domain Bacteria; phylum Bacteroidota; class Bacteroidia; order Chitinophagales; family Chitinophagaceae; genus Flavisolibacter. The sequence goes on along the minus strand of DASWYM010000462.1, from coordinate 10,443 downwards.
CTTCTCACCCTGACTGCCTTTCCTGCTTAGCGTCAGGACAGGATCTGTCTTTTCTGTAATTCTTGCCGCAACTGCTGTGGCGACCGGAAGTGGATGGAGGGAATACCCAGCTCTTCTGCCGCCTGCACATTTCTTAGGTTGTCATCAATAAACAGGACCTGTTCAGGGGAGAGGTTATAGCGCTCCAGCAGCACCTGGTAGAACCGGGGGTAAGGCTTGCGCATCCTTTCTTCCCCGCTTACCACCCTGCCGTCAAACCAGTGCAGGAACTCATAACGCTCCAGGGCGATGGGAAACAGCTCGGCACTCCAGTTGGTGAGTGCATAGAACTTGTATTGGTTACTGTCTTTCAGTTCGCGAAAGATGTCGACACTCTCGTGGATAGGCCCACCAAGCATTTTAGGCCATTGGCCATAGAAAGCCTCAATGTATTCCCGCCACTCGGGGTGTTTGGCGACCAGGTCTTCGGTGGCTTCTTTTATCGAACGGCCGGCGTCCTGTTCCTCGTTCCATTCCGAGGTGCAGATATGCTGAAAGAAATAGGCTTTCTTCTCCTCGTCGTCAAACATAGGATCAAACACATAGGCGGGGTTCCAGTCGATCAACACGTTGCCCAGGTCGAATATTATCGCTTCTGTTTTCGTACTCATCTTTAAGTCTTATTCTGTTTTAGGGTGCAAAAGTAGCCAAATAAAAAAGTCCGGTAGCGCAGGGCCACCAGACTTAACAAGTTTAAAAGAAGGGACTATTTACGGCTCTTAGTAGCCTTATAAGGCTTTATGGCTTTAGTATCAGGAGCAGAAGCGGGCATAATGCTCACCGCCGCACCGCCACCGGCCGCCAGGGGCAGGTTCAACGTGGTCGTATTGTCAACTATGAACTTCTCGATAGTGTAGGCATGTGGGTTCTTTTCCCAGTGGGCAGCTGCAGCATCGCGGTAGATGGTAGCCACGTATTTCGTACCCTTGTCCAGGAAGGAGAGCGAACCGGTAGTGACTCTTGCCTGCTCATCGGTAATGGCTCCGACAAACCAGTTAGGGGCACCTTTCTCCTTGCGGGCGATCACCACATAGTCGCCTGGCTCGGCAGAGAGAATGCGGGTATCATCCCAGTCCACGGCCACGTCCTTGATGAACTGGAAGGCGTCGGGATGCTTCTCATAATTCTCCGGCAGGTCGGCCGCCATCTGCAGCGGTGAGTACATGGTGATGTAGAGAGCCAGTTGCTTGGCCAGCGTGGTATGAACCTGCTCTTTCCTGGCGGAGTCATAGGCGCTCATCTTCGTCTGGAAGATGCCCGGGGTATAATCCATGGGCCCTCCCATCAGGCGGGTAAACGGCAGGATGGTCTCGTGCTCAGGCGGGTTGCCCATGCTCCAGGCATTGAACTCATTGCCGCGTGCCGCCTCGGCAGCGATCCAGTTGGGATAGGTGCGGTGAAGTCCCGTCAGGCGCACCGACTCGTGCGAGTTTACCATGATGCCGTAATCGGCTGTCCTGCGGGCTACGCGGTTAAAGTGGTTCACCATCCACTGGCCGTCGTGGTGCTCCCCGCGCGGGATAATACGGCCTACGTAGCCGGTCTTTACTGCGTTGATGTCATGATCGAGCATAAAGCGGTAGGCGGTATCCATCCACCGCTCGTAGTTGGTGACCGAGCCGGAGGTTTCGTGGTGCATGATGATCTTCACGCCTTTCTCTTTCGCATACCTGCTCAGGGCATTCATGTCGTAGTCGGGGTAAGGCGTCACAAAGTCGAAGACGTCTTCTTCCCACTTGCCAAACCAGTCTTCCCAGCCAACATTCCAGCCTTCCACCAGCACCCCGTCGAAGCCATGCTTTGCAGCGAAGTCGATATAGCGTTTCGTGTTTTCGGTGGTAGCACCATGGGGCACTTTGGACTTCTGTTGCGAACCCACCTGTTCTCCTTTCAGGTCCCAGCTGGAAGTGCCTACATGCATCTCCCACCAGATGCCAACATACTTCATCGGCCTGATAAAAGAGGTATTGGCCACTTTGGAGGGCTCGTTCAGGTTCAGGATCATCCGGTTGGCGGCCAGCACCTCGGTGGCCTTGTCGCTCACGATCAGCGTGCGCCACGGCGAGCGGGCAGGTGTTTGCAGGTAGGCCTTGTTGCCTACGGCATCCGGCGCCAGGCTGGAGGTGAGCGTAAAGGTACTCTTATCCACCACCAGGTGCATGGCCGGGTAGTTGACCAGGGCCGCTTCATGGATGTTGATATATAGCCCGTCAGCGCTCTTCATCATCAGGGGTGTTTGCACGCCGTTGTTGTTGAAGATGGTGCGGGTGGATATCTCCTGTGCCCTGTTGCCCCTGGTGGCATCCACCTCACTGAGCCTGGTGGTGTTATATTGGTATTCCTGGCTGTCGTAGTCGCCGGGGATCCAAAAAGTGGTATGATCACCTGCCAGGCGGAACTGCGTGCGCTCTTCGTCCAGTACAAAGTGGTCCAGCGACTCCTGGTCGGGAAACTCGTAGCGAAATCCAACCCCCTCGTTAAATACGCGGAAGACCACGTTCAGCAGGATACCCGAGCGACCCCGGTCCTGCAGGCTCAGCCGCACTTCCTTGTGGTGGTCGCGAATAGAACTGTATTCACCCCAAACCGGCTGCCAGGTCTGGTCGAAGACTGAGCTGTCCACCTTTACGAGCGTAAAGCGGGACAGCTCCACGGCTGGCTCCTTAAACTTCAAAGACAGGGAGGAAGGCTGCACCACAGGACGATTCTTGAACGCCACCGAGTAGGTAAGAGCTCCATCATCGCTCACAGTCACCTGCAGGCCGGTACGGCCATCGGGCGAAGAGCTGCGTATGGTGGGTTGGGCAGTTGCCCACATTGTGGTTGTCATCAAAAGCAAAGTCAATAAGTATCTCATATTCTGGTTGGTATTGGCATCGTTGTCTAGCGCTTTTCCAGCAACCACCAGAAGGGACGCTTGCGCGGTCTCACCTTGTAGTTGGTGGTGATGTACTTGTGTATATGGTTCATCGCTTCGTCCACATTATCGGTCAACAGCACCAGCGACATATCTTCTTCCGATATAGTGCCCTTTTCCGCCATGTGGTGCATCACGTCCATCAGCGGCTCGTAGAACTCCTTGCCATAAACCACTACCGGGAAGCCATGTATGGTCTTGGTCTGAATCAGCGTCAGTGCTTCAAACAATTCGTCCATGGTACCAAAGCCACCGGGCATGATGATAAAGGCATAGGAATACTTGGTGAGCACCACCTTGCGGGTAAAGAAGTACTCGAAGGTCACCCATTCGTGCATGTACTTGTTGGCCGACTGCTCGAAAGGCAGGCGGATATTACAGCCCACCGACAGCCCGCCAGCTTCAAAGGCACCGCGGTTGGCCGCTTCCATAATACCCGGTCCGCCGCCAGTGATTGTGGTAAAGCCCATCTCGGCAATCCGCTTGCCGAACTCCCGCGCAGCTATATAGTAGTGATTGTCTTCCTTAAAGCGGGCCGATCCGAACACCGTGATACAGGGTCCTACAAACGACAGGCAGCGGAAGGCTTTAATCAGTTCCTTGAACACCTTCCACGCGAAGCGCAGTTCGTAGCCACGGCTCTTAGGGCCTTCCAGGTACACATGCTCTTTGGGCTTAATAATGGGCTCTATTTTTTTCGATTTGGGTATCGCATCTTGTGGTGTAGCCATGCCAACAATCTTGGGTTAAAAGTATAACAAAATGTATCAAGTACACATTGCCTTTTTATAGGGATATCATTCCTCTCCTACATTGCCCAAAAAATAATGCCGGGCAGTACAGGAGCGGGTAGAACAATTCCTTTCTACTGTAAAGTTCCTCATCACTGTCAACATTTAAAAGTACCCTGGGTCTAAAAGGGTCTAACTTTCCTATTATTTCCTCTTTTGGGTCGTAAAGGGTCTATGCCGTCAGGGTACAGTGTCTGTGCTATCCTTCCGAAGCTGGATAATCCACTGCACCTAATTCCAAGTCCCTAATTCCTAATCCCTCTCTCTTAATCCCTCCCTCCTTACATTTGCCCTCTGTTATGAAGATCATATCCTACAATGTAAACGGCATCCGGGCGGCCATCAAGAAAGGCTTTATCGAGTGGCTCCAGTCCCACCCTGCCGATGTTATCTGTATCCAGGAAAATAAAGCGCAGCAGAGCGATGTGGAAGCAAGGCTGTTCAATGAGCTGGGCTATCATGATCATTGGTTCTGCGCCCAGAAAAAAGGCTATAGCGGGGTTACCGTTTTTACAAAGATCAAGCCTGACCACGTAGAGTGCGGCACGGGTCACCAGGTGAGCGACGACGAAGGGAGGGTGATCCAGCTAGACTTTGGCAAAGTACGCCTCATAAACGCCTACTTCCCTTCGGGCACGTCGGGCGATCAGCGCCAAGCCTATAAGTTCCAGTGGCTCGACGAGTTTTATACCTATGTGCAGGAACTGCGGGCCACACACCCCAACCTGATCCTCTGCGGCGATTACAACATTGCTCATAAAGAAGTAGACCTGCACGATCCTAAAGGCAACAAGAACACCAGCGGCTTCCTGCCCGGGGAGCGGGCCTGGATGGACAAGTTCTACGGAAGCGGCTGGATTGACGTGTTCCGCGAGTTCAAACCTGAGCCCCACCGTTATACCTGGTGGAGCCAGCGCTTTCCATCCGTGCGCCTGAACAACAAAGGCTGGCGAATTGACTATATTAGCACTACCGAACCGCTGCGTCCCTACCTGAAGGACGCCGAGATCTACCCTGATGTAAAACACAGCGATCACTGCCCTGTGTATGCCGAAATTGATGTAGAAGCCTTTAACAACTAAGTATGCTTATATATAACGTGACCATAAAAGTAGACCAGAGCATCGCCACCAAATGGCTGCAGTGGATGCAGCAGGAGCATATCCAGCATATCATGGATACGGGGTGCTTCACCGAATACAAGATGGTTCGCCTGCTCGACATCGACGACTCGGAAGGGCCAACCTACGCAGTACAATACTTTGCCCCCACCATGGATGATTACCAGCAATACCTGCGGCAACATGCACCCCGTATCCGCAAGGAATCCATCGATAAATGGGGGGATCGCTTTATTGCTTTCCGCACTTTGATGGAGGTTGTGCAATAGATGTGCATAAGATTTTATCCATACACTGAGTAAGTCGGAAATTGTTGTATATTTCTCTGAAACCCTTGCTCCGCCTGCATTTCAGCGACAGCACCGTGAAACATAGGCCCAGCAAGGGTTTCAGCGTTTTACGTCATAGCAACAGTAATTCTACGACCTCCCCGAAATAGTATAAAACCCTTACCCATAGCGGATTTCAGCGCAAGGAACAAATTTTAATAATTGACGAAAATTATTTTGCTGCTTAGAAAAACCGTCTAAATTTGTCTCCACTTAATTTTTAAACAATCAACTATGAACAAAGCTGAATTGATTGCCAAGATTGCTGATGACGCTGGCATCACCAAAACCCAGGCTAACACCGCTCTTGATTCTTTCGTAGAAGCAGTAACCAAAACCCTGAAAGGTGGTGGTAAAGTTACTTTAGTAGGCTTCGGTACATTCTCTGTTTCTAAGCGTGCTGCCCGCAACGGTCGCAACCCTCAGACAGGTGAAGTGATCAAAATCAAAGCTCGCAAAGTTGCCCGCTTCAAGGCTGGTAAGGAGCTTTCTGCTAAGTTGTAATGGACCCCGACAACTAATTAAAAGAGCCCTGTTGCTGACAGGGCTTTTTTATTGCATTTTTTCGGAACTTTGCCACACTTAAAATGTAAATACCATGGGTAGAGGTGACAAGAAAACAAAGAAAGGAAAGATCTTCAAAGGTTCGTTTGGTAAATCCAGACCAACCAACGATAAGAAGATCACAGGCAACCAGCCTGCTCCTAAGAAAGAGAGCTAAACGCGTTGATGGGTTGATTGTGTGGAATCTGTTGGTTCAACGGTCCTGCATGATCAACCTTATTCATCGCCCCCGCCTTATAGAAGGTGACGCACTTACTGCAACATCCACACCCAACCCCGGACTTCCAACCATTCCTACGGCGCCAGGCGCTCGATCTTCCACTCGCCGTTTTCCTGTAAAGTGTATTGTATTCGGTCGTGCAGGCGGCTGGGACGGCCCTGCCAGAACTCCACGATCACCGGCTTCACCACGTAGCCACCCCAGTGCGGCGGGCGCTTCACCTCGGTACCGCCCATTTCCTTAACCAGTTGCTGAAAGCGGCTGTCGAGCCATTCGCGGCTTTCGATCACCGAGCTTTGCGGCGAGGTCCAGGCCCCAATGCGGCTGCCTTCCGGGCGCGAGGCAAAATAGGCATCATTCTCTTCTTCCGCCACCTTGCTCACCAGGCCCACGATCTTTACCTGGCGCTCCAGCTCCTTCCAGTAAAAGGTCAGGCAGGCGCGCGGGTTTTCTTCCAGCTGCATGGCCTTATAGCTTTTGTAGTTGGTGTAAAACACGAAGCCTTCCCTGTCGAATCCTTTCAGCAGCACCACCCTGGCCGAGGGCATGCCATCGTTCGACGCGGTTGAGAGCGTCATGGCGTTAGGCTCTGATAGCTCGCTTTCGAGGGCCTGCTGCCACCATTTCTCGAACTGCTCGATAGGCTGACGGGCAATATCACTTTCTAATAGTGTCTGGGCTGAATACTCCTGGCGGAGGTTGGCTATATGTGGATCCATAATGCGCATAAAGTTAGGCGCCCTATAACAACAGAAAAATGATTTTGATTCGGAGAAATAGCCCAAATGATCAGGAATAAAGAATCAGGCTACAGCTGTCTGATAAAGCAAGGAGAAACAGGGGGAGAACAACCAGCATAGCGCACGAACAATCTCTCCTACCCAATAAAAGAGAAATGCAGCCAACGGGTTTACCTTGGCTGCATTTCTGAAGAAGTTATTATTCTATCAGGTAGTGGTTCCTTTTTCGCTATTTCACCCTTTCGCCCTTATTGTTTTTCTCGCCACTAATGATATTCAGCATGCTTTCCAACTCGCCGATGCGGCGCAGTTCACTCTGGAGCTTCTTGTTGGACTCGGACACCGACTGGAAATCATTATTCAGCTCTTCGAGCAATCTCACCTTCTTGGAGAAATGCTGGCGCTGGGTATTGGCTTCCTGCAGCTTCACGTCAATGTCGGAGAGCTGGTCGTGCAGACGCTGGTTCTCGGCCAGGATATGATCCAGCTTTTCGCTTTTCTGTTTCAGTTCGGTCTTGATGTGGGTATATGCGTCCTGCATGTCTTCCAGTTCCATGGCCAGGTTGTTGGCCTTGGCAGCCTGCTTTTCCAGGCCGGAGATCTTGTTCTGCAGGATCTCAAATTCTTTGTTAGCCTCCTCAAGCCGTGCGGCCATCTTCTGCACCACGGCTTCCTGCTGCTTGTACTTCTGCAGCTCATTTTCCTTCTTCTCCAGTTGCCATTCCAGGTGCTCTACGCGCTCCAGCAACTGCTCGTTCTGGTGAATGAGGGCCAGGCTCGTTTCTTCCTCAATGGTATCGATCTTTTCAATGAGGTCGGCTAAGCTGGCCTGCTGCTGCGCCAGGGCCACTTTCACGGAGCTAAAGGCATTTGCCGGCAACGCCTCCGTAGCATTCTGCCTGATGATGGCTTTCTCGTGATCGGCTACCGCCTGCGGCAGGGGGACAATATCATCTTCAATGATCTGCGGCTCCTTGGCCTTGGGCTTTAAGGCCTCAGGAAGTTCATCCTCCTCCCCGGAGTCGATGATGGTGCTTTTCTTTCCGGAATTCTCAATTTCTTTGAGGGCCCTTCGGCTCTTGATAAAGAAATGAATTGTGACGCCAAGGATGAGGGCCGCCACAAAAGGAATGAAGATTAGTGCGTTCGTTAAGTTAGCTATGAGCATGGGAAAAGAATCGGTAGTTTGAAAGAACAAGCTACAGATTTTTTCTGAAATCCAATACACATAAGGGTTTCAGCGAAAAAATTTAACCATTTACCAAAGTGCCCACCTTCTCCCCGGTCACCACTCTACGAAGGTTATCGGGGGCGTTCATGTCGAACACCACGATCGGCAGGTGATTCTCCATGCAGAGCGTAAAGGCGGTCATATCCATTACGTTCAGCTTTTGGGTAATACACTCCTGGTAGGTAATGACGCCGTACTTGGTAGCAGTGGGATCTTTTTCGGGGTCGGCTGTGTAGATACCATCCACACGTGTTCCTTTCATGATCACATCGGCTTTTATTTCGATGGCCCTGAGCGAGCCGGCCGTATCGGTCGTAAAATAGGGATTGCCCGTACCGGCGCCGAAGATCACCACCCTGCCCTTTTCAAGGTGGCGGATGGCGCGGCGGCGAATATAAGGCTCAGCGATCTGCTCCATCTTGATGGCGCTCTGCAGACGGGTGTACACCCCTTGTTTCTCCAAGGCGGCCTGGAGGGCCATACCGTTGATCACCGTGGCCAGCATACCCATATAGTCGCCATGGGCGCGCTCGATACCGGTTTCGGCTTCGTTCATCCCGCGGTAAATGTTGCCCCCGCCAATTACTATAGCCACCTGAACTCCCAGTTCCACGATGGACTTGATGTCCTGGGCATACTGGCTCAATACGCTGGTATCAAATCCAAAGCTTTTATCACCCATTAAACTCTCACCCGATAACTTAAGAAGAATGCGTTTGTATTTAGGAAGCATAGATTTTATAATTGGCGGTGCGAAGATAGGAGAAATGAGGGATACCCTCCGCCCTCTGGGAGTCATTGGGTCATAAAGTCAATAGGTCATGGAAGTCTGCGCTGGCCTTCCTTTAGGGCTGCAATGACCTTGGCCCGAAGTTGCCCCGAGGTTCTTCCGACCTTCTCCCGACCCTTATAAGAGTCGGAACAACGTCGGGACAACCTCGGGAGAAGGTCGGGACAAGGTCGGAAGAACCCCCTGTGGGGAAGAAGGAATTAGAGGAAAGGAATTAGGGATTGGGAATTAGGCGGGACCAAATGACTCAATGACCTACTGACCCAATGACGGTCACTTGAATAGTGTCAAATTGTCGCATGCCTACATTGGCAGTAATGCCTTATTTTCATCGCGGATGATTTGGCTATTGAAATTATACGCACGATTGGTGATCCGTATCTATTGCCGGCGGGTGATCATTAATAAGCCGCGCTACCTGCGTTCCAATGGCCCCCTGCTGCTGGCAGCTAACCACCCCAACTCCTTCCTCGACGGCATTATCCTGACCACCCTGTTCGACCAGCCCCTTCGTTCGCTGGCCCGTGGCGACGCCTTCCGGCACCCCCTGCTCAATAAATTCCTGCGCCGGCTCAACCTGCTGCCCGTCTACCGCACCAGCGAAGGCGTGCACAACCTGGGACACAACTATACCACCTTCGACGCCTGCCACGACTCTTTCGACCAGGGCGGCATTGTGCTCATCTTCAGCGAAGGGTGGTGCGAGAACGAATGGCACCTGCGCCCCCTGAAAAAGGGCACGGCCCGCCTGGCCACTACCGCCTGGCAAAACGGGGTGCCCCTGCGGGTGCTGCCGGTGGGGATCAACTATTCCTCCTTTAAATGGTTCGGCAAGACCGTGCACATCAACTTCGGCGACATCATCTCCTACCGCCGGTTTGACCCCGGCGTCAGCGAGGGCCGGCTGCTCGTAGACTTCAACGATCACCTCAAAGGCGAACTGGAGAAGTTGGTATACGAACTGGATGCAAACAATCAGGGAGCCATAGGCCGGGTATTCAAGAAGCGGCGCTCGTTCCTGGCCAATGCTTTGCTGGCTCTACCAGCCCTCATCGGCTGGGTACTGCATGCCATCTTCTACTACCCCATCAAGTTCTTTTGCGACTACCGCTTTGAGCGCAGCGGTCACTACGATTCAGTGCTCCATTCCCTGCTGGTGCTGCTTTACCCGGTGTTCCTGGTGCTGTTCTTCCTGGTCATTTTACCCTCCGGCGTCAAAGCCGCTCTTATCACCACGGCGCTGATGCCCTTCTTTGCCTGGGCCTGGGTGCAGTTCTCCGAGATCTGGGAATAATGACACCGGATTAACCGTTGTCATCCTTGTAGCCGTAATTCTTTAGTAGATTCACGCAAAGAAGTCTACCATGCCATTTATTGTATTGGGAATACTGATTCTCCTCGCAGGCTTTGCAGTAAGAGCCATTCCGGCGGTAAGCCGCTTCAGCCGCACCGGCATTATGATCGGGGTGGGATTTATTCTCCTGGGTTTTCTGACCAGTGCCTTTGTCACCATAGAGGCCGGCCAGATCGGGGTAAAGAAACTTTTCGGTAAGGTGCAGCGCGACGTGCTGCCTAGCGGCCTGCATGTGGTGAACCCCTTGTACGAAATAGAGCGGATGGACGTGCGCACCCAGAACTATACCATGAGTGGTGTGCAGGACGAAGGAAAGCAGGTGGGCGACGATGCCATCCGCGTCCTAA
>DASWYM010000461.1:0-13756 GCA_036404975.1 Chitinophagaceae bacterium | reverse complement strand
AAGCCCATGCCTTTATACAAGGCGCTAAGGGCAAGCCTTACTTCCTGATGGTGACTTCCAACCAGCCGCACGGACCCCTGACACGGGGCGATGCTTCTGCTTACCCTCCCGAAAAGATTGTATTGCCTCCCGGATTTGTTGATACCGACATTACAAGAGCACAGCTTTCAAAATATTATGCCGAGATCACTTACCTCGATAGCCTGGTGGGTGTGGTACTGAATATGGTGGAGAAATCAGGTGAAGCAGATAATACCCTGGTGATCTTTACCAGTGAGCAGGGTTCCGGTTTTCCCTTCGCGAAATGGACCCTATACGATGCCGGCCTGAAAACCGCCTTTATTGTTAAGTGGCCCGGCAAGGTTAAACCCGGTAGTCGTAATAAGGCATTCGCACAGTACGTCGATATCGTGCCCACACTGGTAGATATTGCTGGTGGAGTGCCAGCAAAAATCAATACCGGTGTCAGGGATGCTTATGGTTATACCGGCTTTGACGGCAAAAGCTTTAAGAGTATCTTATTAGGCCATTCCACTCACCTGAGGGATCAGGTGTATGGAGTGCAGACTACGCGGGGTATTATCAATGGCAGCAAAAGCTACCCGGTGCGTTCGGTGCGGGATGCCCAATACCTGTTTATTCATAACCTGGACCCGGAAAGCACGTTTCAGAATGTGCTGACCCGCGGGGCACTCTTTAAGTCGTGGTTGCTGAAAGACCCGGCCAGGGCCTCGTTATACACAAAAAGGCCTGAGTATGAATTGTATGATGTGGTAAAAGATCCGAACCAATTGGTGAACGTGGCTGCTGATCCTTCCCTACAGGGCGTCCTGGTAAAGATGAAGGAAAAGTTGGCCGCCTTTATGAAACAACAGGGGGATAAAGGCCTTGCCACGGAAATGGACGCCAACAATAGAAAACCTAAAAACGGTGAAGATGATTAGAAGAGCTGATGGTTTACATCTTTTATTCATCTTCGTTATGATTATCTGTATACTATGACCCGGATTATGAGAATAGCAACTGTTTGTTTACTGGCCTTATTTGTTTTTTCTTCCTGCTCAAGTCAACTTTTTGGCGGTGGGGCAGGAAAACCCATCCTGTTAGCCGATCCAAGTATCTTCTATGATAAAGGGGTATATTATTTATATGGTACCGGCAGCAGTCCTTATACTAAAGGCTTTGCAGTATATACTTCCAAAGACCTGGAGCGCTGGTCCGGTCCAAGTGGAGCAAAGGAGGGCTTTGCCCTGGCACAGGGAGATGCTTTTGGTGACGCCAAGTTCTGGGCGCCACAGGTATTCCGTTACAAAGACAAGTTCTATATGACCTATAGTGCTAATGAAAGTATTGCAGTGGCGGAAAGTGCGAACCCGCTAGGGCCCTTTATCCAACCGGAAAAGAAGCCTATAGCTGGAGCGACCAGGCAGATCGACTCCCATGTATTCATAGACGATAATGGTAGTAAATACCTGTATTATGTAAAAGTGGCCGACGGTGCCAACCGGATCTACGCAGCTGAACTGAACGATGACCTGTTGACGATCAAAAAAGGTACTGACAGGAAGTGCATCGAAGCTGATAGTCACTGGGAGAATACCGACAAAGACGAGTGGTCGGTTACGGAAGGCCCTTCCGTGATCAAGCACAATAATTGGTATTACATGGTGTATAGTGCCAACCATTTCAGGAGTAAGGACTACGCCGTGGGCTATGCCATTAGTGCCCATCCATTAGGACCCTGGAAGAAATATGAGGGCAACCCCATCATTCATCGTTCGAATACCGGGTATAATGGCAGTGGACACGGTGACCTGGTCAAGACACCCAACAATGAATGGGTGTATGTATTTCATACGCACTACTCGAAAGAACAGATTTCTCCAAGAAGGACGGGTATCCTGACCATGCGTTTTGTAAAAAATACAAGCGGAGGAGCAGATATCCTGCAAGCAGACGGAAAAACTTTCCAGTTTCTGACATCCAAGTAATAAGTAAGCTTGAAAACTATCGAAAAGCAAGAGTTATGAGACGTATCAAATTCTGGCTGTGCTGCCTGTTTCTTTTGCCCTGTATCCTGTCGGTGGGGCAGCAGAAAGAAAAGAGGGACAACCGTCCCAACATTGTCATCATCCTGGCCGATGATATGGGGTACTCCGATATCGGCTGTTATGGCGGAGAAATAGAGACGCCCAATATTGATATGCTGGCAAAGAACGGGCTCCGATTTTCTCAATTCTATAATGCTTCCCGTTGTTGCCCTACCAGGGCCTCGCTTCTGACCGGTTTATACAGCCACCAGGCTGGTATTGGGAATATGAGCTTTGACCAGCAAACGCCAGGTTACCGGGGTTACCTGACGGAAAATACGGTAACGTTGGCCGAGTTGCTGAAGAAGGGCGGTTACAGCACCGGCATGGTGGGCAAGTGGCATGTGGCGAATACGAATGTAAAAGAGCCGAAGAGCGAACAGATTGCCTGGCTGAATCACCAGAAGGACTACGAGCAATTTGCCCCGCTGGAACAATACCCGACCAGTCGCGGCTTTGACAAATATTACGGCACCATCTGGGGTGTGGTGAACTTTTTTGACCCCTTCAGCCTGGTCAATGGTACTGCTCCTGTGAAAGAAGTGCCTGGAGACTATTATTACACCGATGCCCTCAATGATTCTGCATCTGCTTATATAAAGCAGTTCAGCAGCAAAGACCAGCCTTTTTTCCTGTATGTGGCCCATACAGCTCCGCACTGGCCTTTGCAGGCCCTGCCGGGGGACATCAAAAAATATGAAGAAGTATATAAAGTAGGCTGGGATGCCATCCGCGAGCGACGCTATCAGAAGATGATCGATCAGGGATTGTTTCCTGCTGATAAGAATATTCTTTCTCCGCGCTGGGCCCAGGAGCGTAAATGGGAAGAGAACCCTAACAAAGATTGGGATGCCTATGCCATGGCAGTCAGGGCAGCTATGATCGACCGGATGGACCAGGGAATTGGCCGGATCATAGAAACCCTGAGAGCAACCGGCGAACTGGACAACACCCTGATCTTCTTCCTGAGCGATAATGGAGCAAGTTCTGACGACGCCCAGAAGTACGGGCCCGGGCTCGATCGTCCCGGCGGTACACGCGATGGACGAGAGATCGTTTATCCTGTTGACAAGAAGATATTACCCGGGCCGGAAACCACCTTCGCCTCTACCGATAACATGTGGGGCAATGCGGCCAATACCCCTTTCCGCTACTGGAAGGTGAACTCTTATGAAGGGGGTATTTGCACTCCTTTGGTTGCCCACTGGCCTACAGGAATTAAGGCCGGTAAAGGCAGTGTAACAAACCAGGTGGGACACGTTATTGATTTTATGGCTACAGTGAGTGAGTTGGCTGGGGTGGCATATCCTCAGAAATTAAATGGCCATAAGATAACACCTGTGGAGGGGCAAAGTCTTGTGCCTGTATTAAAAGGGCAGGAGCGGAAAGGACACGAGTACCTGTTCTTTGAGCACCTTAATGGAAAGGCGGTACGGTATGGCGACTGGAAGCTGGTTTCCCTGAATGCCAAGAGCAACTGGGAGTTGTATAATATCAGGGAGGATCGTACCGAACTGCATGACCTCTCTGCACAGTACCCGGAACTGGTGGAAAAGCTAAAAACCAAATGGATGGAGTGGGCGAAGCAAAACCATGTATTGCCAAAGCCAGGTATTAAGTCCAAAGAGTAAAAAGGTCGTTACCAATATTAGTCATTGCAAATAGAGACATAGTATGAAAACCTTCTTTAGTATTTTACTTGTATTGCTGTTCCTGGGTGCCGGGGCACAGGTGAGCCAGCCCCTGGGCCATTCGCCCGCCATGGGATGGAACAGTTGGAACTATTTCGGTAAAAAAGAGATCAACGAAAAGATCGTCATTGAAGTGATTGACGCCATGGTGAAGGAAGGCCTGCCGCAAGCGGGGTATGAATATGTGGTAGTAGATGGCGGCTGGCGGGATACCGTGTTGGGGCCAAATGGCGAGCTGCTGGTGAACAAAGAGAAGTTCCCCCGTGGCATGAAGTACCTGGCTGATTACGCCCACTCAAAAGGTTTGAAGTTTGGTTTGCACACCACGCCAGGCTCTCATGACTGCGGATTGGATAAAGTAGGTGGCTGGGGCGTAGAGTCTGTACATGTACAACAGTTCGTGGACTGGGGCGTTGATTTCATAAAGTTGGACCGCTGCCGTTTCTCTCTGGATGAGAACCCACGCTATCCCCGAAAGGACCCTCGCTGGATGACCGGTTGGGATAAGGAAGGAGCCAATATCTTAAAAGCCTATACTACGTGGCGCCAGTTGCTCCAGCAAAGCGGCCGCCCGATCCTGTTCAGCGCAAGCGCATACCGGTTCTATGACTGGTACCCTGTGCTTACGCACATGGGTCGCACCACCGGAGACATCAAGTCCATTCAGACCGGCGGCGCCCAGTTCGACAACGCAAAGAATAATAGTGTAATGACCGTGGCGCTTAAGAACAACCAGTATTATAAACATGCCAAGCCCGGCTATTGGAATGACCCCGATATGCTGGTCACCGGCAAGCAAGGGCTGACGCTTGAAGAGCAGAAAGCCCATTTCGCCCTGTGGTGCATCATGACTTCTCCGCTGTTCCTGGGTAATGATCCACGAAATATGACCTCAGAGGAAAAAAACATCATCACCAATAGGGAAGCCGTTGCCGTAAACCAGGATCCTACAGAGCAGGGCAGGCGCATAAAGACAGAAGGAAAGACTGAAATCTGGGCAAAGCAATTAAAGGATGGAAGCGTTGCTGTGCTGCTGCTCAACAGGGATGCTGCAGAGAGCAAAAAGATCTCGCTGAACTGGAGTGACCTTGGGCTTACCGGAAAGAAGAAGCTCAGGGATGTGTATGGGCAAAAGGATCTGGGAACCTACAGTGGCAGCTTCTCTAAAGAAGTGGCTCCGCATGCGGCTTTGTTCCTGGTTGTGAAGAATAAGTAATAGAAAAACATATTTGCAACAAGTGCTCAGTATGAATAGGTACCCATTTAAAAGAATATTCAGCATAGTGAGGAGACTAATGACTTGTTGTCTTGTGCTCTCTTTACCTGCAAACACCATAGCACAGCAGTCAACTGTGAAGAAGGCCCCAAAGAAGCCCAACATCCTGTTCTGTATAGCCGATGATGCATCCAGGGAGCATATGCAGGCTTACGGTCTTACCGATTGGGTAAGGACACCCGGTTTTGACCGCATAGCCAAAGAAGGACTCCTGTTCATGAATGCATATACACCCAATGCCAAGTGTTCCCCTTCGCGTGCCGCAATTCTTACCGGCCGGAATCCCTGGCAACTTGAAGAGGCAGGTAACCACAATCCTTTTTTTCCTGCTAAGTTCACTACCGTAGTGGAGGCCCTTTCCTTCAATGGGTACAAGGTCGGGTATACCGGAAAAGGCTGGAGCCCCGGCCATCCAGGGACAGTTGGCGGGAAGGTTCGGCAGTTGACCGGCCCTGCCTATAATAAGATCAAAACACAAGCGCCTACTCGCGCCATGTTTACGACCGATTATACGGCCAATTTCGAAGCCTTCTTAAACGAGCGGAAAGGGGATGTGCCCTTCTTTTTCTGGTATGGGGGCTTTGAACCTCACCGGCCTTATGAGTACGGCTCCGGAGTGGCTAAGGGCGAAAAGAAAACTGCCGATATCGATAAAGTGCCGGACTACTGGACCGACAGCGAACCGGTGCGCAACGACATGCTGGATTATGGATACGAACTGGAGTATTTTGATTCCCACCTGCTCCAAATGATCCAGTTGCTGGAGAAGAGGGGGGAGCTGGAAAATACCATTATAGTGGTGACCTCGGACAACGGTATGCCTTTCCCAAGGGTGAAAGGCCATGTGTACGAAGCCGCCAACCACCTGCCTTTAGCAGTTATGTGGAAGAACCATATCCTGCACACGGGAAGAAAAATCGAGGACTATATCAGCTTCATAGACCTGGCACCTACTTTTTTGGAATTGGCAGGTGTGACGTTTAATGCTTCTTCCATGCAGCCCCTGGAAGGGCGCTCTTTTGTCGATATCTTAAGCTCCAGGCAAAACGAGAGCCTGATTGACAGAAGGAGAGACCATGTACTGGTGGGTCGGGAGCGGACCGATGCCGGCCGTCCGCACAACCAGGGTTACCCGGTTAGAGGTATTGTAAAGAATGGGTTTATCTATACGAGAAACTATGAGCCGGAACGCTGGCCTTCGGGCAACCCGGAAACCGGCTTTAAGGACGTAGATAACGGGCCAACCAAAACAGCCCTGTTGAAAGCCAACGAAGAAGGTAAATCCACTAAGCTTTGGGAACTGTCTTTTGGGAAACGGCCTGCTGAGGAGTTGTACCATATTATAACCGATACTTTCTGCGTGACCAACCTGGCGGCAGATAAGAAGTATGCCCAGGTGCTGATCCAAATGAGGAAGCAAATGGAACAGGAGTTAGTAAAACAGCATGATCCACGCGTGTTAGGAAACGGTGCCATTTTCGATACTTATCCGTTCGCAAAGCCGGAGGCCCAGGATTATTACGAACGGTTCATGAAGGGAGAGATAAAGAAGCGCGAGGCTGTGGAAGATTGATGGCAGGCTGCGTACATAAGTAAACAGAAACATCAGAAAAGTCATTAATGAACATAATACAGTCAGATGCAAACTATGTATAAATCTTTTGTCCTTAGCAGCGTGCTGCTCTTTTGCGTAACCGCTGGTGCGCAGAAGCGTAAGGTTGCTCCCCGGGAGCGATACAATATTGTCCTGTTTATAGCCGACGACCTGGATGCTACCGATATAGGGCCTTATGGAAATAAGATTGTCCGGACGCCCAACCTGGATAAGTTTTCCAAAGAATCGATGCTCTTTACGCAGGCTTTTGCTTCTTCGCCTACCTGCAGTCCCTCCCGCAGTACGATATTCACCGGGCTGATGCCCCTGCGTCACGGTGGGCATGGCAACCACAACGGGGTAAAGGAAGGCACCCCCTCCATCGTACAGTATCTACAGCCCCTGGGTTATAAAGTGGCCCTCGCCGGCAAGCTGCACATAGGCCCGGAGACTGTGTTTCCCTTCGAACGCATTGCCCAGACCAATGTGCCGGAGCCTGGCTTTGAAAAGAAGCCGGGCCTCAACTGGGACCTGAACCTGGACCCAATGGATCAGTGGTTATCCCGCCAAAAGAAGGAGCAGCCCTTTATGCTGGTGGTAGCCGACCACAGTCCGCACGTGATCTGGCCCGAGAAAGCCGGGTACGACCCGGCGCAGATCGATATTCCTGCCAAGCACATTGATACCAAAGAAACAAGAGCTTCCCGGGCCCGTTACTATACCGACATCACGAAGATGGATGACAATGTCGGCAAGGTGCTTGCCAGTCTCGAAAAGAACGGCTTTGCCAAAAACACCATCGTACTTTTTGTTTCGGACCAGGGTCCGCAATGGCCCTTTGCCAAATGGAGCCTTTATGATGATGGCGTGCAGACTCCGCTGATGGTACGCTGGCCCGGCACCGTTTCTCCGGGAACAAAGACCGGCGCCCTGGTATCGCTGGCTGACCTGGTGCCTACACTTGTCGAATCGGCCGGCGGTAAAGCACCCGGAACAATCGATGGCCAAAGCTTTTTGCCGGTGCTGAAAGGACAAAAGGATACGCACCGCGAAGCTGTGTATGCCACCCATACCGGCGATCGTCTGATGAACCGTGCCCCCGCACGCATGGTGCGTACCGCCCAGTACAAATACATCCTGAACCTGGCCCCGGAGATACTCTACACCACGCACATGGATAAGGCTAAGGACCATGATGGCGGCCGCGAGTACTGGGACTCCTGGCGTGCCCAGTCATTCACCGACCCACATGCCGCCGCCGTGCTGTGGCGCTATCACAACCGCCCTGCCGAAGAACTTTATGACGTGGAAGCCGATCCCCAAGAGATGCGCAACCTGGCTGCCGATCCGAAATACGCGTCTGTGCTGAAAGAGCTACGAACCAGGATGGCGGACTGGCGTAAAGGCCAGGCGGATACGATCACCGGCCCCGAAGAATTCAATGAGCAAGAGGAAGACAAGAAAAAAGGCCAGAAACCTGTGGCACCTTATATCTTCTAGCTGTGGGAACCGATTTACAAACCAAACATTACTATCCTGATCATGATCAAGTATATCCTGGTATTCTGTAGTACGCTTCTTATAGCAGGCAGTGTATTCAGTCAGTCCGCAAAGAAGGAGCAGAAAAGACCCAATATTGTCTTTATCTTCTCCGATGACCATGCCCTTAAAGCCATCGGTGCTTATGGCTCCACGATCAACGAAACACCCAACATCGACAAGCTGGCAAAAGAGGGCATGTTGTTCCACCATGCTATGGTCACCAATTCCATCTGTGGCCCCAGCAGGGCGGTTATCCTAACCGGGAAATACAGCCACATCAATGGCATGGCCACCAATGGCCATAATGTACGATTCAATGGCGCACAGGTTACTTTCCCCAAGCTCTTAAAGGCCGCGGGTTACCAGACTGCTATAGTGGGCAAGTGGCACCTGAACTCCGACCCTACCGGATTTGACTTCTGGAAAGTGCTTCCGGGCCAGGGCGAATATTACAACCCGGATTTTCTCACCCCGAAGGGAAAGGAAAGAATTCCGGGCTACGTAACCAATGTCATCACCAACGAAAGTATTCAATGGCTGGAGGCAAGGGATAAAGACCAGCCCTTCCTGCTGATGGTGCAGCACAAAGCTCCGCACCGTAGTTGGCTGCCGGCACCCGAGCACCTGAATGATTACAAGGACCAATCCTTCCCCGAGCCGGCTACCCTTTTTGATAACTACGAGGGAAGGGCCAGTGCTGCCCGCAATCAGAAGATGGAGATCGGCAGGGATATGAACCTGTTTGCCGATAATAAGGTTTTCGGCATTCGTAATAATCAACAGGAAAACCCTGATGGGCAGTATGGCCGTATGACCCCGGAGCAGCGCCGGCATATGGAGGAAGCCTACCGCGCAGAAAACGAAGCCTTTCTGAAGAACCGCCCCGAAGGCAAAGACCTGGTGCGGTGGAAATACCAGCGCTACATGAAAGATTATTTACGTTCTGTCGCATCTGTGGATGAAAGTGTAGGAGAGGTGCTGGACTACTTGAAGAAGGCCGGGCTTGAAGAGAATACCATTGTGGTGTATAGCTCCGACCAGGGATTTTATCTCGGTGAGCATGGATGGTTTGACAAACGCTGGATGTATGAAGAATCCCTGCATACGCCCCTGGTGGTCCGCTGGCCCGGTGTGGTCAGGGCTGGCTCGGTGAACCGGGATATGGTGCTGAACCTGGACTTTGGCGAAACCCTCCTGGATGCAGCCGGGGTGAAGATCCCACAGGAAATGCAGGGCAAAAGCCTGGTGCCCCTGCTTAAAGGCCAGACTCCCAAGAACTGGCGTAAGGAAGTATATTATCACTACGTAGAGTCCGAAAAACCCCATTTCGTGGCCAAGCATTTCGGCATCCGCACCGAACGGCACAAACTGATCTACTACTACGAGTTAGGCGAGTGGGAGTTGTTTGACTTGGAACTCGATCCTCAGGAACTCAAGAGCCGGTATAATGATCCGGCTTATGCAGGCGTCGTCAAAGACCTGAAGATTAAACTGAAAAAGCTGCAGCAGGAGTACAAAGACCCCATAATCGAAAAAGTAAAGTATTAATAATCCGGAAAAGACCTGAAGTTGAAGCGGCAGGTCTTTGTTTATCACAATAACCTGCAGAAATGAGGAATAATAAAATCGTTCAAGGCCGGGTACATGTAGCCGGATGGAAGGTGTTACTTCATTCGACGATTCTGCTATGCTTGCTGTGCACAAATCCCCTGGCGGCACAGGAGGGTAGGCGGCCGCATTCATTAGCTGCTCCGGCAGTAAAGATTTGGGATAGTGCGCCGCACAATGCCTTTACCGACCTGGTACAGTATCAGAAGAAGTTCTTTTGCGCCTTCCGCGAGAGCGCCCGACATGTCCCTAAGTCGAAAGAAGACAATGGCAGGATAAGGGTTTTGGTATCTGCCGATGGTAAGCAGTGGACCTCTTTTGCCCTGTTAAGCAAAGAAGGCTTTGACCTGCGAGATCCCAACCTTTCAGTGACTGCAGACGGTCGGCTGATGATGCTGATGGGCGGTTCCGTATACGAAGGTGGAGTGCTATCCAAAATGAAGAATCATGTTTCGTTCCTTGATAGGCAAACCAAAAGGTTTTCTGCTCCGGAACCTATAGTTATGGATGCCGCCATTCAATCAGACCATAACTGGCTGTGGCATCTTACGTGGCAGGGGCCTGCTGCTTATGGCGTCATCTACCAGAAGGCTGGTAATACAGCAGGGCGGCAGCTTTACCTGGTGAAAACAGAAGATGGCATTAATTACAGTCTCGTCACCAGGCTTGACCAGGACGAATTGGCTAACGAGGTGGCTGTACACTTCCTTGCAGACCTCACTATGGTGTTGGCCGTAAGAAGAGACGCAGACAGGAAGGATGCTAAAAAGGCAACAGGACAACTGGGTTTTAGTAAGCCTCCTTACCAAAACTGGGAGTGGCAAGAAACTGGGATTAGGCTGGGCGGGCCTGAATTGGTGTCCTTATCCAGTGGAGAACTTTTGTTGGGCACCCGGGCTTTCAAAGACAGTAAGCCGTACACCGGCATCTTTGTGCTGGAGCCATCAGGGGGATTCCGCGAGCTGTTTGCACTTCCCAGTGGCGGCGACAATAGCTACCCGGGCATGTTGGTGCACCGGAATAAATTATGGGTGTCCTACTATTCCAGCCATGAGGGTAATGCCCGGATTTACCTCGCAGCCCTGCCTTTAAAGGAGGTGAAAAAGGCAATGAAAACTAAATGAGTATATAGTTTCAACTATGCTATTAGCATCATTTTTTGCTTCGGCCACCAACTCGAATAACATTACAGAACCCGGACAGGCGTTTTAACCAATGGTTATGGGAGCCTGCCGCGCACTATTGAAGAAATAAAATATCAAAGCACTTCCATGAAAGTCAAGTATGGTATCCTTTCTGCGTTTGCTTTTTTCGCTTACGCTCATTTGCCACTAGAGGCACAGACAGAAAAGCTAACAGCTTTCGGTAAGCAGGCCTGGGCCGAATCGGTAATGCCTATCCGTCCCGGTGTTCCGGGGAAGACCCCTTTTTGGAACGGCAGCGCCCACCAGTTCATTTATGCCCCTGCCTTCGAATATAAAGAGGTAAAAGGCGCGACAAACTACCGTTACACTCTTTTTTCGGAAGCGAATGGCAAAAGCTACCGCTTTGAAAATAAAGTTCCCTATGCCCCTTTGAGCAAGGTATGGGCTGAGGTGCCGGTGGGCTATTTCCAGTTCTCTGTGGCTGGTCTTTCTTCCAAAGGTGACTCAATTGGTCTCGCCGGCAAAGGCCGCTACTACCGCGCCGCGCCGTTCAACGGGGTGTATCACACGCCAGTACTGCCGTACGATTCCAGTGCCCGCCTGGCATTGGACCGCCTCATGCAGAAAGATTATGTGACTTATTGGCTCGAGCACAAAACACCCAAATGGGACTACATCAATTACAGCTACCCCGCCAAGATCTACAGCGCCCTGGTGATAGGGGCCATCACCCACGCAAAGCTGAAGGCCGGCACTGCCGACGCCAAGCGCTCCACCGAACTGGCGCGTATTATAGCCGACTATATGCTCAGCATCCGTTTTAAGGAAGGAACGCCGTGGGAGTATTTCGTGCCCACTTATTATGGTCCTCGCTCCGAAAAGGCAAAGAAGCAGCACCTGAAGCCTATAAATAACTTCTCCATCATGGGGGTGGACGCCGGCCATGCGTTTTTGGATCTGTACGACTTCACCGGGGATAAGAAGTACCTGGAGGCGGCGCAAAAGATCGCCCAAACCTACCTGAAAACCCAATTACCCAATGGTAGCTGGTACCAGTTTGTTAACCACCAGACTGGCGAACCCACGGCCCCGAACATCGTGATCCCCACTTCCATCATCAATTATTACGACCGCCTGCGTAACGACTACAAAATGAAGGGACTGGAAGCGTCAACCCAAAAAGCTTTCGACTGGATCATGGCCAATCCGGTAAAGACCTTCGATTGGCAGGGGCAGTTTGAAGATGTCTATGCTCGCCCTCCGTACAGAAACCTAAGCCGCGAACAGGCCTGCGACCTGGCTGTGTATTTATTCCGCAATAACAAGAACCTGGCCCTGGCCGAAGAACTGGTGCGCTTTTCCGAAGACCAGTTTATTCTCTGGGAAAGACCGGTGCCTAAGGTTTACCAGGCTCCACGGCCGGGAGGGCGTTCCGAGAACTGGATCACCCCTTCGGTGCAGGAACAGTACGTGTTCTGGATGCCAGTGGGCCGGGCAGCAGGAGTAATGATGGAAACCTTTTGGGAGGCCTACAAAGCCACCGGCAAAGACATCTACCTGGCAAAGGCCAAGTCGCTGGCAAACTCCTTTACCTTGGCACAGAAAGCCCATAACGGCGACTATCCCACCTTCTTTACGCGTTACCCGATGAACCTGTGGTTGAACAGCACGGTGTATCCTGCCAAACTGTTGATGATGCTAGGCGATGACTTTAATAAATTATAAACCACAAGGATACAATCCGCGGCAGAATACATAGTACAATAGAAACAAAGGCCACTTTGCTTAACTCGCTAAGTGGCCTTTTGGTGGCAGTTGGTATTGGAATGGTTTAGATCTTTATATCCATCACTTTATTGGTCTTCCGGCTCTTTTCGGCCATCAATCCCATGAGATGGCTTTCAATAGATTCCTCTATCGTAGAAGTGAGCAGCTTAGGATTCTGCTGGCTAACGGCCTGCACGAAATCGCGGGTGAGCAGCCAGTCGCCACCACCGTGTCCACTCTCCTTGTATTCTTCCACTTCCTCGGCATGGGGTACAAACGTGGACTTCTTTCCGGTCTTGAAATCGGTGAGCACCAGTTCTTTCATATCTCCTTCCATAAAACCCATAGCGCCCATGATCCGGGTCCTGCGGCCCCCCCACGGCGTAAAGGCTTCCATCGAGAAGGAGGCCGTCACGTTATCGGCAAACTGGATGTTGGTGATGTAGTGATCGGGCTGGTCGTTTTCCATGCGGTACACACAGCGCCCGTAATTGGTGGTCTTCAACTTTTCCATGATCGCTTCGTTGTGCTTCGTCTTATCGGCCGGCAGGTCCAGCACCTTGTTTCGGAAAGAGCGGCGCTCGTAATATTCCTTGATGGCAGAGTAGGGGCATTCCCGCTCCACTTTGCAGCCATCCGTACACCGGGCAGTACTGCCTTCGGGGGCGTTTTCCTTACGGAACCATTTGAGGTCGCCCATGGCCGAGATGCGTTTGGAAGGTTTATTGATCACCCATTTGATAATATCCAGGTCGTGACAGGATTTAGCTAAAATAATGGGACTGGACGCCACGGAATTGTGCCAGTTGCCCCGTACATACGAGTGGGCCATGTGGCGGTGCTCGATGGGCTCCAGGTGTTGTACACTAATGACATCGCCAATGGCGCCCTTGTCGATTAACTCCCGCATTTTAACAAAGTAAGGTGCATAGCGCAGCACGTGACACACGGCTACAATACGGCCGGTCTTTTGAGCCATCGCCAGGATATCGCGGCACTGCTTTTCGGTAGGGGCAATGGGCTTTTCCAGCAACACATCATAA
>DASWYM010000460.1:0-7176 GCA_036404975.1 Chitinophagaceae bacterium | reverse complement strand
CTACCAATCGGTGCCGGTCACCCTGAAGGATATCGCCACGGTGCAAACGGTGGGCGACCTGCGCCTGGGCATCGTGGACGAAAACGGCGACGGCGAGAAGGTGGGCGGCATCGTGGTGATGCGCTACGGCTCCAACGCGCGCGACGTGATCCGGCACGTGCACGACCGCCTCGCCGACGTGGAGAAGGGCCTGCCCGAAGGAGTAACCTTCCACGTGGCCTACGACCGCAGCGGGCTGATCCTGGGGGCCATCGACACGCTAACCGAAGCGCTGTGGCAGGAGCTGCTGATCGTATCGTTCGTGGTGGTGCTCTTCCTGTTCCATTTCCGCAGCGGATTGGTAGCTATCATCTCCATCCTGCTGTCGGTGCTCATCGGCTTTATCCTCATGCGGCTCTTTGGCGTCACCTCCAACATCATGTCGCTCGGCGGTATAGCCCTGGCCATCGGCGACGTGGTGGACCCCGGGATCGTGATGGCCGAGAACGCGTACCGCTCCCTTACGGACCATGTACTCAAAAAGTCGCCTGACGCATGAAACGGCGGGATACTATACAAAGCGAAAGGATCGGCCATACGCGCGAGATCACTGAAGCTCAAAGGGTAGAGGTGATCGAGTCTTCGCTCAAGACGGTGGGGCGGTCGGTCTTCTTTTCGGTGCTGATCATGGTGATCTCGTTTTCGCCCGTCTTGTTTTTGAGTGGCCAGGAGAAAAAGCTGTTCTCGCCCCTGGTGCTCACCAAGACCTTTTCGCTCATCGGGGCGGCGGTGCTGGCCATTACGGTGGCGCCTATGCTCACCCGCGTGCTGCTGAAAGGGCGGCTGGTGCCCGAGAGCCGCAACCCGGTGTCGAACTTTTTTGTAAAGCTGTATACCCCGGTCATCAAAACCCTGTTGAACTGGAAGAAAACAGTGGTGGCTGCCAGCCTGCTGCTGGTAGTGGCCAGCGTGCCCATGGTGATGCGCCTGGGCACGGAGTTCATGCCCCCGCTGGATGAAGGCTCGCTGCTGCTGATGCCGGTGACGCTGCCCGACGTGTCGAACACCGAAGCCAAGCGCATCCTGCAGCTGCAGGACCGCCTGCTCAAGGATTTCCCCGAGGTAGACAACGTGCTGGGCAAGGCGGGGCGGGCCTATACGGCTACCGACAATGCCCCCATCAGCATGATCGAGACGATCATTACCCTGAAGCCTAAAAGCGAGTGGCGCGCCGGCATGACCACCGGGAAGCTTATTGCCGAAATGAACGAGCGGGTGCAGATCCCCGGGGTGGTCAATGGCTGGACCCAGCCGATCATCAACCGGGTGAACATGCTCTCCACCGGTATCCGCACCGATGTGGGGGTGAAGGTCATGGGGCAGAACCTCGATACGCTCTACGCCCTCTCGCGGGAAGTGGAAGCGGCGGTGCGCGAAGTACCGGGGCTGGTGGACCTGTACGTGGAGCAGGTGACCGGAGGCAAGTACCTCGATATAAAGATCCGGCGCGGGGAGCTGGGTCGCTACGGGTTGGCGGTAGAGGATGTGAATATGCTCATCGAAGGGGCGCTGGGCGGCATGAACCTGGCCACCACAGTGGAAGGCCGCCAGCGCTTCAAGGTGGGGGTACGCTTCGGGCAGGACTATCGCTACGATTTTAACGAGATCGGCCGTATACCGGTGCAAACGATGAACTATGGGACCATTCCGCTGTCGGCCGTAGCCGATATCCGTATCGCCGACGGGCCGGCGATGATCAATTCGGAAAACGCCCTGCTGCGCGGCACGGTACTGTTCAACGTGCGCGGGCGCGACATGGGCAGCGTGGTGAAGGAAGCCAAAGCCAAAGTGGAGGAGCGTTTTAAAAAGCTGCCCCAGGGGTACTACATGACCTGGAGCGGGCAGTACGAAAACCAGGTGCGGGCCCAACAGCGCCTTAGTATCATCATTCCCATTGTGCTGCTCCTTATTGCCTTTATCCTGTACGCCACCTTCCACTCGTTCCGCGAAGTGACCATGGTGTACCTCTCCGTGCCGGTGGCCCTGGTGGGGGGTGTGGTGTCGCTGTACCTCTACGGTGCTAACTTTTCGGTGGCGGTGGCCGTGGGTTTTATCGCCCTTTTCGGCGTGGCGGTAGAGACCGGTGTGCTCATGATCGCCTACCTAAACCACTCCATCGCCCTGCTGGTAGCCGAAAGGGGCAATGACCGTGGTGTGCTGACGGCCAACGACGTACAGGCAGCGGTCTTCCGTGGGGCGGTGCCACGGGTGCGGCCCCTGCTGATGACGGTGCTGGCCAACATCATGGGCTTGCTCCCCATCCTGGCTTCCACCGGTACGGGCAGCGACGTGATGAAGCCCATCACCATCCCCTTTGTCTTTGGCCTCATCTCTTCTACCCTGTTTGTGCTCGTGGTGCTGCCGGTCATCTTCCAGCTGGTGAAGGAGTACGAGCTGCAAAGGCATGGGTGGCTGCGGGTACTGGAACCAAAAGGTTAACCCACAAAAACGATCGTATATGAAAGCGTCTTTAGGGTTACTGCTGTTGTGGACCATATATGGGCTGCTGGCCGGCTGCAGCGACAGCCGCAGCAACGATACGGCGCACCTGGACGAACATGCCGGGGCGCACCCTTCTACGCACACCGGTAGTGAGCCTGACGATGCCAGCCACTCCCACCGGGACAGCGACCCGGAACTGCTGTGGGCGGCCGCGGCCGCCAATAAAGTAGTGATCTCGGACCAGGGTACCCTGGCGGCGCGCCGCATCGATACCACGGTCACGGTGAAAGGCTATGGTCTCATCGTGTGGGACGAGCGGCGCAACCGCAAGGTGACGGTGCGCACCGGCGGGCGGGTAGAGCGCCTCTATGTACGCTACCCTTACCAGTTTGTGCGCGCGGGCCAAAAAGTGCTGGAGCTCTATACGCCCGAATTGACCACCTATGCAGCCGAATACCTGCACCACCTGCAAACGCCCGGTGACGAAGCCCTGGTGGCGCCCACCCGGCGGAAGCTGACCCTGCTGGGCGTGACGGGCGAGGAGATCCTGAAACTGGAAAAAACCGGGCGCCTGCCTGCCACGTTCAGCGTGTACAGCCACTACGGCGGCTATGCGCTGATGGCGAGTGGCCCGGGCAATAGGCCCGCAGGGATGCCGGGGGAAACCACGCAGGGTGGTATGAGCGATGCCATGGGTGGCGGCAGCGATCCGGCGCCGGTGACTTATGGCGGCGATGCCGGTGAGCAGTCCCTGCGCGAGGGCATGTATGTGAACCGCGGGCAGACGCTGTTTTACGTAAATGATTTTGCCGTGGCCTGGGGCGTGCTGTCGTTTGACGCGGGCACGCAGCCGCTGCTGAAAAGGGGCATGGATGTAGTCATCCGGAGCGAGTTGCTCCCGTTGCCTATACGATCCACCGTGGCCTTTATCGAGCCCTCTTTTGATGGCGCGGGCCAGAAGTTTATGCAGGCCCGGGTGTACCTGCCCAACAGCGCCCGCCGCCTTAAGGTCAATTCGCTCATCGAAGGCAGCCTGGATATCCCGCTGAATGGTAAGGTCATTCTCCCGGCCGCCGCGGTACTGAGCCTGGGCAAGCGCACCGTGGTGTGGGTGAAGAAGGGCGAAACGGCCACGGGTAAGAATGTCTTCGAGGTCCGCGAGGTGCAGCTAAGCCTGCTGGACCACCACATTGCGGTAGTGGAAGGCGGTCTTTCGCCCTCCGAGCAGATAGCGGCCCACGGTGGCTATTTACTGGACAACCAAAGCCTGGTGGAACCATGAGAAGCATACTATACCTAACCCTGGCCGCATGGGGACTGTGGTCCTGCAGTGAGCAAAGAGCCCCGCATGCCGTTCACACCGATGATATGGGTCATGATATGGAGGACCGCCCCATTGTTATGCTCGACGAGCACCAGCAACTGATGGCCAATGTGACCATCGATACGGTACGCCGCGGCGTGATCGACGAGATGGTCACCATGCTGGGCACCACGGCGGTGGACGACAACAGCCGGGTAGTGATCAGCGCGCGGCTGAAAGGCAGGATCGATGCCCTGTATGCCCGCAACCCCGGGCAGCCTATCCGCAAGGGTTCGCCGCTGTACAGCATCTACAGCGAGGAACTGATGACCAATGCCAGTGAATACCTTACCGTCCTGCAGGCTTCGCAGGACACGGTGCTGCCACCCAACATAAGAGCCAGGCTGCTGCAGGCGGCACGGCGCAAACTGGAGCTGCAGGGGCTGAAAGCGGCACAAATAAAAGCCCTGGAACGCAAGGGCGCGTCCAGTGCCCTGGTGACCTACTTTAGCGACCACAGCGGCACCCTCACTCAACTGATGGTGTACGAGGGGCAATATGTGGAGGAGGGCACGCCCTTGTTTGGGCTGGCCGACCTGTCGGAGGTGTGGGTGGAGACGCAGTTGTATGCCGGTGAAGTTGCCTACCTGCGCCAGGCAGGCAAAGTGGAAGTGGAGTTTCTCCACCTGCCGGGAGCGTACTTTGCCGCTACGCTGGCGTTTGAGAACCCTACGCTCGATGCCAATACGAAGGTGAACCGGGTACGCTTCCGCCTGCCCAACCCCGGCGGCCAGGTGAAGCCCGGCGAAATGGCTTATATCCACCTGAGCAAAGCCTCCAGGCAAACGGTGGTGGTACCCCGGGGTGCCATTGTGTACGAAACAATGCCGGCGGTGTGGGTGCTAACAGCGCCGGGCACGTTTGAAAAGCGGCACGTACGGCTGGGCATTCAAAACAAAAAGGAAGTGGAATTATTGGAGGGCCTCGAGCCCGGCGAGCGGATAGCAGCTACCGGCAGCTACCTGATCAACAGCGAGTACATCCTGCAAAAGGGTGCCGGGTCGATGGGCGGGATGAAGATGTAAGAACACAGGGCTTCCGTGAACAGCCGACAAGGAACGGCCGCTTAAAATGTAAGGATTACATAAAGTTGCTGCCTTCAAGCCTACAATAGATGTGCTGATTTTATCTTGCACTAATGAAAAAGTTATTGAAAACTGCTTTGCTGTGCTTTTTTACCCTTTCGGTGATGGGAGTGCAGGCCCAAAAGGCAGAAGCCTGTCCCAACCCTAACCTGGTTAAGGACACCACCAAGAAGAGTATCAAGTCGTTTGCCGAAGGAAAGATCGGCGGCGCCACGTTTACCATCAACTACCATTCGCCCGGTGTGCGCAAGCGAATCATCTGGGGCGGCCTGGTACCTTTTGACGAAGTGTGGGTAACCGGGGCGCACGATGCCACCACCCTGACCGTTGATAAAGATGTGTTGCTGGGCGGTATAAAGGTTGCGGCCGGCAAGTATGCCTTGTTTACGATCCCGGGTGAAAAAGAATGGACCGTGGTGATCAACAGGCATTGGAAACAACACCTGGCCTCGGAGTATGACCAAAAAGATGACGTGGTAAGGATCAGGGTTAAACCCCAGGATAATACCCATACCGAAAGGCTCCAATACTTTATTGAGGCGGGAAAAGATAAAAAGGGCACCATCGCTGTTGCCTGGGAAAAGGTCAGAATCTCGTTTCCCGTATCGGTCTTATAAGGGATCAAAGAACAATCCCATCCTAATATCATCCGGTTCCCGTCTTCACCAGGACGGGAACTTTTTTTAGAGCTATACTCCCTCTGTGGACAGGTGGGCCTTCGGGCCCACTTTCATTTTATGGCCACGGTTTCGTAGCCGTTGTCTTAATCAAGGTGATGATTTGCACTGGACAATCCTCAACGCCTTCGGCCGACAAAATCTATCAGATTCTTTCCTCCCATAGCCATCAAACCCCGGGTTCAGGAACCCTGCTCATAGACCCAAAACAGGAAGAAATAGGAAACATAGACCCACTTAGACCGGGGGTACTAGGAGGGGAAAAAGGGGCGGTGTAATCTTGTGTGGTGAACGGAAGGAAAAGCTGCGAGCTAAGAGCCGCGAGCTGCGGGAAGAGAGAACGTCAGACGTGATCCCGATAGCTATCGGGAGTGAAACGTGAGACGGTAGAAAGAAAAACGTTCACCTTTTTTCAAACACATAAAGATTACAACAATGGCAAAACAAATAGGAATTATCAAGTTGGATGGCATCATGGATAACATCGTTTTTTACAAGAGCAGCGACGGGTATATTGCACGGATGCATACCCCTATCACGGCGGAACGCATTGCCTCTGATCCTTCATTCGCCCGCACCCGCGAAAACATGTCGGAGTTCGGCCGTGCCGGCAAGGGCGCCCGGCTGCTCCGGGTGGCACTGCGTGCGGAACTGCAAAAGGTATCGGACCGCAGGGCTTCCAACCGCTTGCTGCGCGAGCTGATGCAGGTGCTGAAGTCGGATGCGGAGAACCCCCGCGGACAGCGCACCCTGGTGAGTGCGGAGAAGACCTCGCTGGTGGGTTTTGACTTCAACGCCAACGCTCCCCTGGGCTCCACCTTCTTTGCGCCCTTTACTGCAACGCTTGACCGCGCTACGGGAGCGGCCACGGTGACGCTGCCCATCTTTACGCCGGCCAACGCAGTGGAAGCACCGGCAGGGGCCACGCACTTCCGCATCAACACCGCTGTGGTGAGCGTGGACTTCTTCGCCGAGACCTACGCCTATGCAGGCGCACATTCCACAGAGATCAAGCTAGACAGTATACCCACAACCGAGCTGAGCCTGACGGCCAACCTGGGTCCCAACCCCACAGGCGCCCTGTTCGTGGTGGTCGGCATCGAGTTCTTCCAGCAGGTGAATAGTATCAACTATGCCCTGAACAACGGGGCCTTCAACGCCCTGGCCATCGCCAAAGTGGAGCAGGAAGGATAGGGACGTGAGACGTGAAAGGTGAAAGGTCAAATGTGAGACAGAGGAAGTCAGTGGGTTTCTGATGCGTATAGCGGGAACGTCTAGCTGGATGGATTTGTGTACTTCGCATAGCCTGTAGCGTTCAGCATTCAGCTTCCCTGTCTCACTTCTCCAGTCTGACGTCTCCTACAAAATGAAGAGTTATGGAATTACAATTATACCGGACGTACTTCCCCGAAGGGACGAATGGCGAGCTGTATCACCTGGGCGAGCTGGTATGTTATACCATCGAGCTGCCGTGGCGGGAGAATGAGACGGGCGTGTCGTGCATTCCGGAGGGACGGTACCGCCTGGCGCGGCGCTACAGCGAGCGCTATGGCTACCACCTACTGGTACG
>DASWYM010000459.1:0-14077 GCA_036404975.1 Chitinophagaceae bacterium | reverse complement strand
GAGGCGGCCGCAAGGTCGCCCAGACCGGGCTGAGGGGCAGCCTAAATATACTGTTCCTATAGGGTTACTATGCTTTCTCTATACTGTACCAGTAGCGTAACCTGCCCTTAAGATGAAGGAAAAGGCCAGATATTAACGCTTTCAGGTGAATAGCCTGAGTAAGAGATCTGTATGGAGAAGTACCCCGGGACTATGTTTCCTAATTCTTCCTGTTTCGGGTCTATGAATGAGTGATGAGTAATGAGTGGAATTCCAGAACAAAATATTTAGAACAAATTACATCGAACACAACATCATGCGCATAATCCCTAAAGGAATAAAATCTTCCGGTTCCTTTAAAAAAAAAGCCCCGTCGAAACGGGGCTTTGAGTAAATAGGTTTAACGTTTTTAGTGCTTCACCACTTCAGGCTTGGTCGTTTTGGGTTTGTTCTTTTCTCCCGGGATCAGGTTATCACCCAACACCTTCTTGCCACCCAGGTCAACCAGTACCGGTGCGGCCACAAATACAGAAGAGTAAATACCCGTAACCACACCAATCAGCATGGCGAAGGCAAATCCGCGGGTTACTTCACCACCCACCAGGAACAGGATCAGGATGGTCAGGAATACTGTCAGGGAGGTCATGATCGTACGGCTCATCGTATCATTGATGGCCCTGTTGATAATGACTTCTTTTGACTGGCCTACCATCTGGCGGCTGTATTCGCGGATACGGTCGAAGATCACCACCGTGTCGTTCATGGAGAAACCGATCACCGTCAGGATGGCCGCAATGAAATGCTGGTCGACTTCCAGCGGGAAAGGCACCACCTCACGGGCAAACGAAAAGACGATCAGGGTTACCAGTACGTCGTGCATCAGGGCCACGATCGTTCCCAAAGAGTACCTCCAGTCGCGGAAACGGATAAAGATATAGATCGAAATGATCAGCAGCGCCCAGAAGGTAGCCCACTTGGCCCCATCTTTCAGGTCATCGGAGATGGTAGGCAGTACGGTAGTAGAGCCCAGTTTGAATTGCTGGTCGAACTGCTGGTACGTAACACCGGCCGGCAAGTGATTTTTCAGACCTTCCAGCAGCTTGGCTTGCACCAGTGAATCGGCAGCAGGAGAGGTGTTCTCGATCTGGTAAGAAGTAGTGATGTCCAGCTGGTTGTTGCCGCCGATGGTCTTGATCACCGGGTTCTCACCAAAAGTGGCAGCCAGGTCATTACGTACCTTCTCTACGCTCACCGGTTGGTCAAAGCGAACGATAAAGCTGCGGCCACCTTTAAATTCCACACCATAGTCAAAGCCGTGGATAAAGGAACCGATACCTAAAGCAAGTACCACCAGTGAAATGCCGTATGCCATTTTACGCTTCTCGATGAACTTGAAGTTGGCGTGCTGGAACACTTTGCGGGAAACACCGGTAAAGTACTCCAGGTGACGCTTCTTGCTGGTGAAGATATCAGTTACCCAACGGCTTACCAGGATACCGCAGAACAGCGACAGCAGCAGACCAATGATCTGCGTGGTGGCAAAGCCCTTAACAGGTCCCAGGCCGAAGGAGAACAGGATAATAGCGGTCAGCAAGGTAGTGATGTGCCCGTCCAGTACCGGGGGCAGCGAGCGATGGTAGCCATCCTTAACAGCCTGAACATAGCTCTTGCCGCGGGACAATTCTTCCTTGATACGCTCATAGATCAGTACGTTGGTATCTACCGCCATACCGATGGTCAGTACCAGGCCGGCAATACCGGGGGCCGTCAGGGTTGCACCCAGGCCCGTCAGGATACCAATGGTGAACAACAGGTTCAGGATCAGGGCTATATTGGCCACCCAGCCACTGGTATTATAATACACCAGCATCAGCAGGAAGATCACTAGGAAAGAGATGGCGAAAGCCATAATACCACCCTGGATGGCGTCCTTACCCAGGGTAGGACCAACCACTTGTTCCTGTACGATCTTAGCCGGAGCCGGCAGCTTACCGGCCTTCAGGATGTTGGCCAGGTCAGCAGATTCCTCGGTGGAGAAAGCACCAGAGATGCTCGAGTTGCCGCCTTCGATCACGTCATTTACGCGGGGAGCCGAATAAACAATGTTGTCCAGTACAATGGCGATAAAGCGGCCTTTGTTCGCACGGGTCATATCGGCCCAGGTGCGTGCACCGCTGGGGTTCATACGCATAGAAACCTCGGGCTGCCCGGTAGTTGGGTTGTAGTCCGAACGGGCATCCACTACGGCTTCACCTTCCAGTCTTGCTTTTTCGTTGCCGTAAGTTTTGATGCCGTACAGGGCCACAAAAGGAGCTTTTTTGTTCTCCGTTACATCAGGAATACCATACATAAAGGCGATGTCGGCAGGGAAAGCTGCGCGAACGGCCGGGTTTTGCAGGTAGGTCCGTACAATAGAGGTATCGTTGATCATCACGTAACCGATCATGCCGTTGTCAATGGCCTGGCCAGTCTGCGGATTCACCGAGAACTGTATGTACTGCCACAAGCTCCTGCGGTTGGCAGCAGCAGCGGCGGAAGTATCTTTCGTATTCTGAATGTCAGCAATGCTGCCTTTGGTGGTATCACCAGTAGCTGCCGTAGCTGTAGTGTCGGCAGCAGGAGCAGCAGCGGTGTCCACTTTAGCTCCGCCCATAACGGCGTTGAAGGCTTCGTCGGCCTTCTGTACGCTGGCACCCAGTTCGCTAATGTTGTAAACTTCCCAGAACTGCAGGTTAGCCGAAGACTGCAAGTACTTGCGTACACGCTCCTGGTCCTGTACTCCGGGCAGTTCCACCGTGATGATGCCGCGCTCGGGGTTAGGGTTGATGTTGGGTTGGGCTACACCGAACTGGTCGATACGTGTTTGCAGTACGCGGAAGGTGCGGTTAAAAGCATCACCGGCTTCGGTACGAATGGCACTGATCACCTGGTCATCGGTCGACTTGATCGTGATCCGGTCCTGGCCGGGTACTGCAAATAAAGAAGCCAGTCGTCCATTCGGGTTCAGCTTTTTGTACTCTTCGCGGAACAAGGTCACGAAATCGGCGTTGCTGTTGGCTTTACGCTGGTTGGCGTTTTCCAGTGCTTTCAGGAAGTTGGGGTCCTTCGAGTTATTGGCCATAGAGCGCAATAAACCGGAAAGTTCCACTTCCATCGTTACGTTGATACCGCCCTGGAGGTCCAGACCGAGATTCAGTTCCTCTTCTTTGGCTTTCTGGTAAGAAACGGCACCCTGGAAACCGTAGTGTACAGTCTCATCTTTGGTGCTGTCGAGCAAGCGTCTCAGGCGATCCTTATAGGCCTGTTCGCGTACATCTTCAGGAGCATTGGGAAGGGTAGAAGCGACAAATTGCTTTGCCTTGGCTTCCATTTTTTGTTCATGGTTACGAACTACCCAAGTGAACGATAATTCGTAAATAGAATAAAGGATTAGGAGAATGGTAAAAAAGCGTACCAGGCCTTTCAATTGCATACACGGTTTTTTTAGAGTCGGCAAATATACCTTTTTAAGCTTACATTCCGGCGTATAAAGCCTTGCTAATCTTCATAAATGAGGAATATTTTCCAAGCTTATTAACCCTTATTTTTATCTTCTATGAATGGGTATAGCCTCTTTTTTAACGTTTTGGCTGCTATTTCCCTCATTTCCTGTAAATCCCCCCGTATGGTCATGACCCCATCCCAGGAGTTTAAAAAGGGAGTAGCCGCCTATTCCCACACCGATAATTCTTTCCGGGACCTGCTGAATCACTATAGCCCACACCTCCTTCCGGTCCTGGATGACCCAGAGCGCTACGTACAGGTAATTTATTCCCGGATAGACCGCGATAAGCTCAATAGGCCCCGTTTTAGCCATTACTACTACAATGTCCGGCCTGATCACTATTTCTATCCGGCCTCCACGGTGAAAATGCCTGCGGCGGTGTTGGCCCTCCAAAAGCTCAATGAGCTGAATATTCCCGGCCTTGACCGGAACACCACCATGATCCATGAAGCTGCCTTTAGCGGTCAAACGCCCGTTTACAACGACCCCACCAGCCCGGATGGGCGGCCTACAATAGCCCATTATATCAAAAAGATCTTCCTGGTGAGCGATAACGATGCCTTCAACCGGCTGTATGAATTCCTGGGCCAGGAATATATCAATAAAGAATTGCATAAGAAGGGCTACGACTCCGCCCAGGTGATCCACCGGCTGGATATTGCCTTGAGCGAGGAGCAGAACCGGGCTACTAACCCGGTAGCTTTCTACGATACGACCTCCCAGGTCGTTTACCGCCAGCCGCCAAAGAATAGCGAGCTCGAGTACCACCGCCGCCATACCCTGTTGGGCAAAGGCTATATAAAAGAAGGACAGTTGGTAGAGCAACCCTTCGACTTTTCACAAAAGAACAGGCTCACCCTGGCGGACCTGCATTCCATTCAAATGAGTGTACTGTTCCCGGGTTCCGTTTCTAAAGAGCAGCGCTTTCACCTTACGGAAGAAGATTATCGTTTCCTTTACCGTACTATGTCCACACTCCCCCGCGAATCCGGCATTCCTCAATACGAAAACACTTACGACGATGCATACGTTAAGTTCCTGATGTTTGGAGGGAGCGGTCCAATGGAGGATTCTTCTATCCGCATTTTCAATAAAGTGGGTGATGCCTATGGCTTTCTGACCGAAACAGCCTACATAGTAGATTTCGATAAGGGCGTGGAGTTCCTTCTCAGTGCCACTATCTATTGCAATTCGGATGGCATCTTCAACGATGACCAGTACGAATATAAAACCGTAGGCTTCCCGTTCCTCAAAGAATTGGGCAGGGCTATCTATACTTACGAACGGCAACGGGACCGCCGGCACATGCCTGATTTATCAGCCTTCCGGTTTTTATACAAGGAGGAATAACCAAACTCCTGGTGTTGCCAGCTTAACCGGCAGGAAACAATAGAGTAAGCTCCATTCAAATTAATACAACTTGTTTTCCCTTACTTTTGTCCATTCACACTCGATTGCATGGAGTTATCATCTATACTTACCCGGTTCAACGAGCCTGAAACACTGAAGATGGCCCGTTTAGGAAGAGAGTTAAAAGCAAAGGGAATTGATATTGTAGACCTGAGTTTGGGAGAACCCGATTTTGACACTCCTCAGCATATTAAGGAGGCTGCTAAAAAAGCCATTGACGACAACTGGAGTCATTACACACCCGTTGCCGGTTACCTCGACCTGCGCGAAGCCATTTGCCACAAGCTGTCGCGGGATAATAACCTGGAGTATTTACCCGAGAACATAATCGTATCCACAGGGGCCAAGCATAGCCTGGCCAATGCGATCCTGAGCCTGGTGGATGAAGGCGATGAAGTGATCATCCCAACCCCTTACTGGGTCACCTACTCGGCGCTGGTGCAACTGGCCCAGGGAGAGGTGAAGTTTATTAACACCACGCTGGAGCATGGCTATAAAATCACGGCCGAACAACTGGAAGCAGCCATTACGCCAAAGACGAAACTCTTTATCTTTTCATCGCCCTGCAATCCCAGCGGAGCGGTGTACACGAAAGGGGAACTACATGCCCTGGCCCGTGTGTTTGAACGTCACCCGCATGTGTTCATCATTTCCGACGAGATCTACGAATACATCAACTATAAAGGACGTCACGAAAGCATCGCCCAGTTTAGCGAAGTAAAGGAACGGACGGTGGTCATCAACGGCCTCAGTAAAGGATTTGCCATGACCGGGTGGCGTCTTGGCTACATGGCGGCTCCAAAGGAAATTGCCCGTGCCTGCGAGAAGTTGCAGGGACAGTTTACCTCCGGCACCAATGCCATTGCACAGCGTGCGGCTATTACTGCACTCACCGCACCACTCGATGCTACCATGGATATGGTGAAGGAATTCAAAATCCGCCGTGAAAGGGTAATGGCCCTGATGCAGGATATTGAGGGCTTTGAGTATGCTGAACCGGATGGCGCTTTTTATGCCTTCCCCTGCGTGGATTATTATTTTGGCAAAAGCATGGGCGAATACATGGTCAATAGTGCCGATGACCTGACGATGTACCTGCTTAATGTGGCCAATGTAACTACAGTAACCGGATCCGCTTTTGGTGACGACAAGTGCCTGCGCATCTCATTTGCCAACAGCATGCAGAATATAGAGAAAGGATTTGAACGGATCAGGCAAGCTTTGGATGCTTTAAAGTAAAGGCCTGTTTTTAAGGTCTAATGCTGTATCATGCGAGAAAAGAAGCAACTTTTGAATTTATGGCATGGTAAGTCTAAGGGGGCCTTTCTATTCCGAAGAGCGCAACAGCTTCTGCTGCTTATCTGTAATACGGCTATCCCTTTTTTACTTTTCCTGGCTGTAGGGCTGGTGATCTATGATTTTGGCTTTAAACCCTTCTGGAAGAATAGCCATACCCTTAACTTTTGGATGCAGCTCCTGCTGAACCTTTTATCATTGCTGATAGGCATTCGCCTGCTGTTGGAACTGTTCCTTCCAAAAAAGAAATGGACCCGTATCCTAAACATCTCGGGTTGGGTAATCATTCTCTTCGTCACCTTTTTTATACTGCCTCAGAAGGATTCCATGGCCAATACGGATACCAATCGTTTTTTGGTCTACAAGATCATTCTTTATACCGTTATTGCGGCTGCCTTTATTACCGAAGTCTCTTATTTGCTGCAGTTCATTTATAACCGGAAGATTAATGCGGCTGTATTGTTTGTGGCCAGCTTTGCCGCCTTTATTTTCATTGGGGGCTTACTTTTAAAGCTGCCCAATGCAACTACCAGGCCGCTTTCATTCCTTGATGCCTTATTCACTGCTACCAGTGCGGTATGTGTAACCGGACTAGCTGTTGTGGATACGGCCACTCACTTTACACCGTTTGGACAATTTCTGATCCTGATGCTGATCCAGATTGGCGCCTTAGGAATCATGACTTTTGCAACATTGCTGGCTTATGCCTTTGCCGGCAGCTCCTCGTTGAAAAGCGAACTGGCTCTCCGGGATATGATGAGCACAGAACAGGTCACCAATGTCATTCACTTTGTTTACCAGGTGGTATTGGTCACCCTGTTCTTTGAACTGTTGGGAGCAATCAGCATATATCTATCGCTGCCGGATAATATGTTCGAGCGAAAGCTGGATAAAGCTTTCTTTAGCATCTTTCATGCAGTTTCGGCCTTTTGTAATGCAGGGTTTTCCACCCTTACCAACGGCCTGTATGAACCGGTGATCCGGTTCAACTACGTAGTACAATTTTTCATCGCCTTACTCATCATATTAGGCGGCATGGGATTCCCGATTGTTTTTAACCTGTTCCGGTTTCTCAAGATAAAGGCAACCAACCTGATCCTGTTTCTACAAAGAGATCCCAAGAGGGTTTACTTGCCCAAAGTCATTGGCATGAATGCGAGGCTGGCATTGGTGGTTAGTGGCTTTTTGCTACTTATCGGTTTTATCTGTTACCTGCTTTTTGAGCAGTCCGCTACCTTAACCCAGCATCCTTCTCTGATGGGTAAGATTATGACCAGCTTTTTTGGAAGTGTTACCCCACGCACTGCCGGTTTTAATACCGTGGATATGACTGCCCTGTCTTTGCCGACTATTATGGTTTACCTGTTGTTAATGTGGATAGGAGCCTCACCGGGTTCAACCGGGGGAGGTATAAGAACAACAACAGCCGGAGTGGCCGTCCTGAATGCTATAAGTATTCTCAGGGGCAAAGATCGGGTGGAGTTTTTCCGCTCGGAGATATCGCAGCAGTCTATACGGCGTGCTTTTGCTATAATGTTGCTGTCGTTCCTGTTGATCGGGCTCTCTACCTTTCTGATTACCATCAATGATAGTGATAAAGGGTTGATCAGGATTGCCTTCGAAGTGTTTTCGGCCTATAGCACAGTAGGACTATCACTTGGCTTAACTCCACAATTATCCCAAGCCAGTAAAGTAGTCCTGATCCTTTCTATGTTTGTGGGTAGGGTGGGTATGATAACTTTGTTGGTGGTATTTATTAAGCAAAGCAGGCAGTTGTATTACCGCTATCCCAAGGAAGAAGTGGTCTTTTAAAATATTGTTTATGCGATTTATGGTATTTGGCTTAGGCGCTTTTGGCTCGGCACTGTCACTTCAGTTGGTGGAACTGGGACATGAGGTGATAGCAGTAGACCGGAAAATGGAACTGGCTGATAAATACAAGCATTCCATTACTCACACAATTGCCCTGGATTCAACCAACAAGGAAGCAGTAGCCCAGTTACCCCTTCGCGATATTGATGCGGCCATTGTAGGCATTGGCGAGGATGAGGGAGCCATTATTATGACTACGGCTTTATTAAAGCAAATGAATGTAAAGCGGATCATTTGCCGGGTAACCTCTCCATTACAAAAAATTGTCCTGGAAGCCATGGATATCAGGGAGTTTGTCTACCCGGAAGCTTCTTCAGCCGAACGGTTGGCCATGAAGCTTGACCTTCCGGGTATTATCGATTCTTTCCAGGTAAACCCTACTTACCGCTTGCTGGAAGTGGCAGTCCCGGAACGTTACGTAGGCGCATCAATCAAGGAACTTAACCTGGGTGCACAATACCGCCTGGTACTGGTCACCATTTTGAAGAATGTGGTGCAGAAAAGTATTTTTGGCAGCAATAAGTTCGAAATGCAGGTGGTGGGTATCGTGCCTCCGGAAACAGTAGTTCAGTCCGGTGACATACTTGTGCTTTTTGGGGCGATCAAGGATCTGGAGAATTTTATAGAGGGGTAGTAATGCCTTCCTTCTGTCTGATCAACTGTAATAATTGCTGATGCAGTTGTACCACCTGCGGGATCACCAGCTGCTGTTCGTTGTTGGTGATGACAAAGTCGCACAGCCGCATTTTAATGTCTTCATCGATCTGGCGGTTCATGCGCGCCTGCACTTCTTCGCGGCTGACGTTATCCCTGTCCATGGTTCGTTTGATCCGCAGGTGCACCGGGGCATAGACGCCAATCACATAATCCAGCCCGCTCACCGAGCCGCTTTCAAACAGCAGGGCCGCTTCCTTGATTACGTAGGGAGCCGTTTGCCGGGCCATCCATTCCTCTGCGTCCTTTATGGTTGGAGGGTGCACCAATCGATTGAGCAGCTCCAGCTTTGCCGGGTCATTAAAGACCAGCCCTGCCAGTTTCTGCCGGTTCAACTGGTCTTCGGTGTAGATGTCGTCGCCGAAATGCGCCTTCAGACTCGCCATCAGTTCCTTATCCGTATGGTACAGCCGCTTGGAGGCCGCATCGGCATAATACACCGGCACACCCAACAACTCGAATATCCTGGCAATCGTTGACTTACCCGACCCTATACCGCCGGTAAGACCCACTTTTAAAACCATAGGGTTATAGTGATTGATAGGAGGAAATTAGTAAAGTTTAGCTGTAGACGTTCAGAAAGCACAAAAGAAAGAAAGCTGCCCTGGGGACAGCTTTCTTATCATAGAGGAATTCGGTAAAAGCAGGTGTTTACTTTTTGTCAGTGACAACAGGAGCCGCCGGCTTGTTCAGCTGCGTGGTCCACTCCATAGAGATAGCGCTCCTTTCAATGGTGATATAGCTGCCGGGATTGATCTCCAGGCTCACGGTGCCATCTTCGTTTATTTTGTTGATCCTGCCATGAATACCGGCGATGGTTACTACCTTATCGCCCTTATTCAGGTTGTCAATAAAGGTCTTTTGTTGCTTTTGCTTTTTGGCCTGGGGACGGATAAAGAAGAGCCAGAATACTAAGATCATCAATCCTAAAAAGATGAACTGGAATCCACCGCCACCCGGTGCTGC
The DNA here is from genome assembly GCA_036404975.1 of Chitinophagaceae bacterium. Classification (GTDB taxonomy): domain Bacteria; phylum Bacteroidota; class Bacteroidia; order Chitinophagales; family Chitinophagaceae; genus Flavisolibacter. Next base: position 4,296 of record DASWYM010000459.1, on the reverse strand, counting down.
TTGTAATAGATACATATCGAACGATTAAATGATTAAACTACGGTTTTTGAACTTCTACGGCAAACGACAACTGGTGGTTAGTACTGTTGCTGGTATTGGCAGTTACGTAAACGTCTTTGCGTTGAGCTCCTTCACGGCCCTTGCTGTCGAACTTGGCTTTGATGGATCCCTGCTCTCCCGGTGCAATAGGCTCTTCGGGCTTGTCGGCCACGGTGCAGCCGCAGGAAGCCGACGTGTTGGTAATGATCAGCGGCTTATTGCCGGTGTTCTTAAACGTCCAGGTTACTTCCACTACCTGTCCTTCCTGCACCTTACCCAGTTCCTGGTGCGTAGAGTCGATCCACTGCAGGGAGGTGAAGTTGGCTGTATCGTTTACAGCTTCCAGGATTTGGGCGTGCTTGATGGAATCGTCTTTGGCAGATTCGGTGCTGTTGGCGTCATTGCCGGCGCAGGAATAAAGTAGGGTGGCGCCAGCAAATAAGATAATTAACTGCTTCATAATTTTGAATTAAGCACTGCAAATGTAGCAGGAAATATGCTTATGCTTTTTTAAAATCGGTCTTATGGAGCTTATTCTGCTGCACCAGTTCCTTATGAATATTGTCCAGGATACCGTTTACAAACTGGCCGCTTTGCTGGGTGCTGTATTCCTTAGCCAGCTCGATGTATTCGTTGATGGTCACCTTTGGCGGGATGGTCTCAAAGTAAAGAAACTCGGCCACACCCATCTTCATCAGGATCATATCCAGGGAAGCAATACGCTCCGAGTCCCAGTTTTTTAGCTTTGGGAAGATGTATTCTTCCAGTTGCTGATCCTTGTCGAGCACGGTGGTCAGCAGGCTTTTGGCAAACTGGAGTTTGTCGCCGCTGATAAACTGGCCGATGTCGTAGCTCCCGGGCTTTAGCAGGTAGCCCTTCACCATCTGGACGATCATCTCGCCGTCATCATCCCAGTTGCTGTAATTCTCTTCCAGGTGCGATATAAAGGCCTCACTGGTCAGCATCACCTCCTCCAGGATATGCTCCAGGATTGCGCGCTCGGAAGCCGTATCACGGGCAGGGGTAGAAATGTAGCGCTTGTAAATGTCAGCCTCCGAAAGTTGTATGTACAGCCTTTTCACCAGTTCCTTGTCGATGCGTTGTTCCGGCTTGGAGATAGCCCATTCATGCTTGACGGATATATCTTCCTTGATCTTCCACAGAAGCTCATTGCCGGCGATCTTGGTGTTTACATTGAGATCCTGGGCCGAAGGCAGGTGCTTCGAACTGCGATTGTACGAATCGGTCTCGGCATAGGAGGCCACTTCGGAAATAAAATAAAGGAAATATTGTAGTAGGTCTTTCGACTGGTCGAAATGCTTTTGCAGTAATCTCTGGGGTTCTCCGGGTTTCACGTTATCTTCAAGGGTTGACAGTGTATAAAGCGTCTGCATCACCTTCACCCTTATGTTCCGTCTGCTGATCATCTGTAATGAGCTGTTTTAGCGGGCGAAGATAGGAACAATGGCGCAATGGAAGCCGTCAAAAAGCACAAGGGATTCTTAATGATTGGCCCTGTTTCCGTTTCCAGAGCGTCAATTCAGGTAGCATAGACTTTTAATAATGAAACCGTAAACAGAACCTGCTGGTCATCTTTTCTGGATACTCTTTATAATGATGAGCTCCTGGCCCGTGCCGGAATAGGGGGCGGAACGCTGGCCGGTCTTATTATATACAACCCGCACCGGCAGTTGGTGAGCGGCATAGGAGGCAGGAAGATTGGTAGGCTCGTAGGTGGTGCCGGTAGCCGTTTCCAGGATCCAGCCTTCAGCTGTGCAGGTAGCCCCGCAGGGATATTTGACGGAATAAATGATGGCTTCTTCAGAAGGAAGTAACTCTTCGGCCGGTTTGGTGCAGGCGGCCAGGTACAGGCAGGAAAGGAGAACAACTATACAGCTGTTTTTCATGTTCTTTACTTTTCAGAGGGTTGAATTGAGCACTAAAGTAATAGGCAAAAAGGAGAATTCAAAATGGAGGAGTGCATAGATCATAGCCGATGGTCCATAGTGGGGTAATTTAGTCATGGGGTCATTTGATCAACTGAACCCTGCCCAATTCCCAAGACCTAATCCTTAACTCCTCCTTTGCCGTGCCTGTTCTGTTCCATAACTATTCCGTACCCTAACCGCACTTCATCCGCTCCTTATAGCAACGGTTCAGGAGCGGTTCAGCAACGGTTCAGGTACGGTTCACCAGCGGTTCAGCATGCCGTCTGTATGAAGAAAATCGGCTTGTAAATCCCGGGATAAAGGGAGCCCACCGACAGGGTGTTACAGTTCAATTACAAGGGATATACTCAGAAGAGCTGTTGTTGAAAAGCTTAGGAATAAAAAATAAAAACGGCCTGGTAACCAGGCCGTCCGGTATTCTTAAAGGTTTAATAGTCGTCGCGCTGCCGGTTGGCGGCGTGACCCCGTTTCAGCGACTGGTAGCCGCCGCTGGTGGGTGCTGCTTCATGGCCGGTGGGCGTGGCCCGCTGGCCAGTCTGCCAGTGGTAAACCTTGCGGTTGTTGAGGACTTCGGAAGGAGCCTTCTTGGCTTTTTTACCCTTTTTCGCTTTATAGGTACCCGTACTGCTCTTACTGGTTGTTCGGGAGGACTGTCCCCCCGAGGACTGGGCTGAAGCGGCTTCCGCCGTCAGGCCAAAGGCTAAAACCATTATCATCAAACGCTTCATAATCACACACTTTTGGTTTATAAATAGATATCCCAGGGGTGTGGTACAAATGGGTTGCCAGAGGCGGGGTTTCGATCCTTTTTATTTAAGGACCAGTTTACGACTTCCGCACCGGTGTTTACCGGATCAGGGTGGCGGTGCCTTTTTGCTCCCGCCGCTCGCCGGAATCACGGTCTACATAGCTGAGGAACCACACGTAGGTGCCGGAGGGCTGGACCATTTTTTTGAAGGTCCCGTCCCAGCCGAGCTTCCAGTCGGTGGTCTTAAACAGTAGCTGTCCCCACCGGTTGTAGACACGGAACTCCAGGTTGTCGGCTTTGACGGCGTTGAGCACACGCAGGTAATCGTTGTTGCCGTCCTGGTTGGGCGTAAAGGCCGTAGGCACAGCCAGGTAGCAGCTGACATAAACCTTCACGGCCTTTTCGGCCGTGCTTTGGCAGCCAAGGCTGTCGGTTACGGTATAGCGAACGGTGTAGAGGGCTGTCCGGTTGGGTCTGGGGTAAGTATAAGTGGGCGACTGGTCTTCGGCCGTACCTCCGTCGCCAAACGACCAGCTGTGCTGTACCGCCCGGCCTACCGGGGTGCCGGTGAATTGGGCGGGCTCTACCGGGCAATGGTCCTCAAAGGTGGTAAAGTCGGCTTTAAGGTAATTGTCGAGCACCACTTGTTGGATAGCGGTATCGCTGCAGAAACCGTTGCTGACGATCAACTTCACGGTCTTGGTATCAAAGACCGAGTACAAGCCCTGCGGGTTTTGCGCCGTGCTGCCCTGCCCGTCGTCGAGGCCCCATTTCCAGCTGGAAACTTCGTTGGCGCCGGCGTGAAAATAGTTCACCGTATCGGTGGTGCAGCCGTAGCGCTTTGTGTAGGTGAAGTCGGCACTGACCGTGTCCTTTATACTAAAAGAAAGAGCAGAGCCGGCAGGCGTTTCCTCGCCGCACTCATTGACCACCGTATTGCCGTCGGTGCCTCTTTTCAGGGTCAGGGTATAGGTGCCGCCTTTTTGAAGAGGGGCGGAGAGGCTGACGATGATCTCTTTGCCAAGAGCGGGTGTGCCACCGCAGGTACCCCGGGCTGCAGCAACCGTGACCGGGCTGGGACCTGACAGGGTAAAGTCGCTGCCATCGGGGGCAATAGAGGCGCACTCCATAGGCTTTTTGAAGACCAGGCGCAGGAATTGGGGCGCACAGCTTACGGCCGCGAGGCTGTCCATGGGCGTAGGATATTTGGGCGTGACGGTGAAGCTGGCCTCCTCGGTGGTGGGCAGGGCATTATCACAATAATCCAGCAGCGTGTTTTGATCACTGCCGGTCTTTACCTTAATGGTATAAGTGCCGGGGTCCAGTTCGCGATCCAGCTTGAGTTCGAGGGAATCGGTGTCAAAGCCACTAGAGCAGTTGATGCCTACCGCACTGGTAATGTTATAACCCGGTGCGGTCAGGTAAAAGTCAGACCCGTCTTTGGCTACGCTGGTACATTTCATCTTTTTATTCAGCTTGACCCGTACGATGGTGCCGTTGCAGTGGGCCTCGGCGACCTGGAGCTTTGGAGGTGTAGAGTCGGTGATGACAGCCGTGCCG
>DASWYM010000458.1:0-10565 GCA_036404975.1 Chitinophagaceae bacterium | reverse complement strand
AGGACAACCGTATTTGGCCCTCCTTCCTTATAGAGGATTGTAGTACAGGCCTTTATTGTTTACTGCAGATAGGCATCTGTTGGCCTGAAAACTGCCCGGGAATAAAATATTTGGTTCTACATTAGACAAACAATTTCCACACATGCGCATTTTGGGTTATCTACTCCTGATTATGACCTCCATACCGGCACTTTCCCAGCAACACTATCTCTTCGTTGGCACCTATACCGCCACCGGCAGCAAGGGCATTTATGTGTACCGTTTTGATGCCGGCACGGGCGCCCTGGAGCCAGTCGGCCATACGGACAGTGCATCCAATCCCTCATTCCTGGCCCTGCACCCGGGCGGCAATTACCTCTACGCCTGCAATGAGAACAATCCCGGTGCCGTGAGCGCTTTTGCTTTTGACAGGGGCAGCGGCCGGCTGACCTTCCTGAACGGGCAGCCCAGCGGGGGCGCCCACCCGGCTTATGTGGCCGTGGACCGCAGCGGCCAGTGGCTGCTGGCCGGCAACTATTCCGGCGGCAACCTGTCGGCCTTCCCTATCAATGGCAATGGAAGCCTGCAGCCCTTCAGCCAGCTGGTGCAGCACCGGGGCAGCAGCGTGGATCAGCAACGGCAAACTTCACCGCATGTGCATGCTACCCTATTCGGCCCCGGCGATGACTACGTCTATGTGCCTGACCTGGGAATGGATAAGGTGATGGTCTATAAGTTCGATAAAGACGCTAAGGAGCCCCTGGAAGAAGCCTCCCCAAAACATGTAAAGACGGAGCCCGGCAGCGGTCCGCGACACCTGGCCTTTCATCCCAATGGCCGGTGGGCCTACCTGATGGAAGAGATGGGCGGCACAGTAAGCGCGTACCGCTACAAGCGCGGGGCACTTCAGTGCCAGCAGCGTATAGCTGCCCACCCCGACACGGCTAAAGGTCCTTTCGGCAGTGCCGATATCCACGTGTCGCCCGACGGCCGCTTTCTATATGCTTCCAACAGGGCTTCGGAGAACAACCTGGCCATCTTTGCCATCGATGAGCGCAAGGGAACGCTCCGGCCGGTAGGCTACCAATCAACCCTGGGCGAGCAGCCGCGCAATTTTACACTCGATCCTTCGGGACGTTACCTGTTGGCGGCTAACCAGCGCAGTGGTACGGTAGTGGTGTTCCGCCGCGAAGCGCAAACAGGGCTGCTGCAGCCCACGGGCGTACAGGTGTCTATTCCCCAGCCGGTGTGCCTGCTGTTTCATCGCTAAGCGGCTGCGTATCTGCCGCAGGGTTAGAAAAATGGAGAAGCAGGAGTAGTTAAGCCCTGCATTATGTAACTTCAATACATGCAAACTCCCGCCAGTCTGTACCGGGCGCTCACCAGGGCCATTGCTTATGCCGCAGGGCTGGTGGTATTGCTCTGGCTGTTGTACAAAACAGCCACGGCGCTGCTGCTCTTTCTCTTTGCCATGGTACTGGCCATCGTGGTCAATTCGGCGGTCGTATGGCTTCAGAAAAAAGGCCTGCGGCGGGGTTGGGCCTGCGCGGTCATCTTCGGCTCCATTCTGCTGGTACTCGTTCTCCTGTCCTGGCTGATCGTGCCCAAGGTCAGCGAGCAGGTGCGCCTCCTGGTGACGAACCTGCCCGTTTATGCGGACCAGCTGGCGCAGAATGTATCGTCGTGGTTCGAGGACTACCCGGCCATGAGCCAGAAGATCCGCCAGGAAGGGATGGAGCTCTCGCAGTGGCTGCCTTCGGTAGGGCAGGCCCTCACACGCATCGGCAACTATTCGCTGTCGGTGATCAGCGGGCTGATCGTCTTTATCCTCTTTCTTTCCATCGTGGTGTACAGTGTCGTGAACCCGCGGCCCCTGGTGCAGATCTATTTTTCGCTCTTCCGCCCTGCCCGCCGCGATAAGGCGCAAAGGGCCCTGGTCAATACGTCGAACATGCTGGTGGGCTGGATGCGCTCGGACCTGATCGCCGGTAGTATAGAAGCGGTGACGACCACCATCTTCCTGACCTTCATGAATGTGCCGGGAGCCTGGGTATGGGGCGCCCTTGCCCTCTTTGCCGAGCTGATCCCGAGGATCGGCTTCTATATCATGTCCATTCCGCCAATCCTGGTGGCGCTGTCGGTAAGCCCCATGACTGCACTCTGGGTAATGGTGTACTTTATTGCGCTCGACGAGATCATGGCCGACTTTGTGCTGCCGCGCCTGCGCTCCACTACCATGCGCATCCACCCCGTGTCCATCCTGTTTATATTCCTGCTCATGAGCAGCGCCTTTGGCCTCATTGGTGCCATCATGGCCGCCCCGGTCACCGCCATCATCAAGGCTTATTACGAAGAATTCTATACCAGCAGGGCCGACAAGCTGATGGAGCAACGCATCGATGGGGTGCTGTTTAGAGAAGAGGAATTAGAGAACAGGGAGCAGGGATTAGGTCCCGATAGCTATCGGGATAGGGATTAGGAATTAGGAAGAGAGATCCGGATGTATATGGGAATTGGAGCGGGGTGGATCTGGAAGGGCTTAAATGACTCAATGACCTAATGCCCCAATGACTCTACTCATCACTCATTACTCATCACTCATCATCACTCACTCTCAGTACTGGTGCTGCTCGGAAAGATAAGGCTCGGCGTAGTCGATAAGGCCTTCGCCTTTGAGTTCGTTCAGCTTGTCGCGGATCTTTAGATAGTTGATGTTTTCCTTGACCTCCATGGCAAAAAATCGGTCGCTGGCACTGCGGGTAAGGCAGTGGAGCTCTTCGAAGATGCCCCTGATGTCCACGATCTCGGTGTGGTCGTCAAGACGCACCACCCAGATGGTGGAGGAGCCCGAAGGCTGCACCTTTTCGCGGTAGGCCAGCATGCCGTCGTCATCGGACCATTCGGCGTAGACCACATCCCCTACTGCCACAAAGGGCGTGTACAGCGGTATGGTGATGAGCCGGTAGAAGCTCCTTTGTTCGTCCACGGCATCGGCTTCGAGCTTTTCTTTGACTTCCTGGTCCATCAGGTCGCTGTAAAAGCGAAAGAGGATCTTTGCGTGCTTATGCTTTTCCATGGCAGGGGTTCAGAGGAGTGTTCTATAAAGTTACGTTATATGCTAATTCTTTAAATAGATCCGAATGTTCATTCAGGTGGAGCGCTTGCCGGCAAACTCGTCGTGGCGTTCCCAAAAGAACGAGTCATTGTTGCGGTACACGATATAAACGTCGATATTGTCGCGGTAGTTAAGGGCGCAGAACACTTCGTCGTAAGCAAAGTCATGCCGGCACTGTTCGACAAGGGGGCCAGGGGGATGACTGCGAGGGCAGAGCATGACCTTCCAGATGGTGCGGGAGTCTATCGTTCTTCCTTCAAAGTAGCGCAGCTGTGCCTTAATTTGTTGAGCTTTGTCAAACAGCATAGTGGTGAGAATCGGCGCCCAATATAGGCAATCTTTAGGTAGGCCTGCCAATGTTGCCACCGAAAGGGACTTGTATTACGGAGTGATTGGAGCGGGTGCGGTGCTTAGCGTTTACGGAACTTTTTCTTCAGGGTGATGGTGCCCAGGGTGTCAGTCTGGTAGATATACCACCGCCGTTTATCCTCCATGATGATCTCGTAGTTGGTGCGGTTGCGGAAAGCTACCTGGGTAGCACCGTGAAACTGCTTCTGGGGATACCTTGTTTTCAGCTGGTTGATGATAGCATCGGCGCCCTCCTTCTCGTAGATGTAGCGCCACGTGCGTGGAAAGCCGCCGCCGGCGTTGTGCTGAACGGAATATTGCAGCAGGTTGTCTTTATAGAAATAATCTACGCGGTCGAACTGCAGGTCGCGGATCCGGGTTTTACGCCGGTGGGGCTGCTGGTCTTCGTCAGCGCTATGGACAGGGCCCGTTTCGCCCGATTGGGCAAAGAGCAGGGTGGAAAAGAGAAGCGTGGTGATGGTCAGGAATAATTTCATAAGCGTAGCATTACTTATATATAACGTATAAGAGCTGTTCTTCGTTTGCTCGGCGGGTACATAATTTCATTAATAGGGCAGGCCGTGGCAGAAAGGCAAGGGAACTGGTTTTCGGAAGGAGCATACAACAGCACTGCGTCCTGTAGATAACTGCCGCTGCAAGCTCTGCTGTGTAAGAATCAGGCCTCCTGCGTGTTCCTGCAGAAAGTGGCGGTACTGGACCTGGGGGAGGCTGCCGGTAAAGCCTAGAGCACCTCCGAGAGATCAATACCCTGCAGGTAGGGCTCCAGTTCCTCCATGTCTTCAAAGCTGCGCGAGAAGAGTACTTCGTCGCCCAGGTCGTTAAAGAAGACTTCCACATAGAAGCCTTCGATCTGGAATAGCAGGGCTTGTACCTCTTCTGTTTTCCGATCAGCCACACACACGCCCTCTGTCAGCAGCTTTTTGTTCTGCTTGTTCTGAGTCAGGGCCCTGAAATTCTGAAGTGTCATCGTAAAAGCATTTGGGGATAAGATGTCAAAGGCAGTACCACCGCGGAAAGTGGCAGGGCGGACTTTTGCTATACTCCCTTTTTGTTCAAGGCCGGGGGTAATCATTCCTCAATTTCCTTCCACAGGTGAACCAATTAATCCACAGTAAAGCAGGAGATCTTTTGCTTTTAAAGGGGGAAATAACCGTGTGGATAATCTGGCAAAAAGGGCATGCGGTTTGGATAACCTCCTGTAAACCTGTATGGTAATGGACAAAACAGCTGTAGTGTTGCATAAGGGAGCGCTGGCGCACTACGCTGTTCATAGTGAGGATGAAGAGCATTTTGAGGCACACCTGATCAGGTATAAAGGCGCCCCGGAGAATGAACCTCCGCACGATTTAGAGTTCAGGAAGAAAGGAAGGCACTGTACAGGTAGTACAGGCGAGCAGGATTTGATGGATGATATTTGTAATGCGGTGCAGTTTTCAGAGAGGAGCGGACGTTCTGATAAATCCGGTTTTTGATCCGTGAAGCCCTATGTCGCTATATACCGCATAGTATAAGTTTTTTGTGCGTGGATGGATAATGATGGTTCTGGCGTGGGTAGTCTTCTGAGGAAGACTACCCTTTTTTTTATCGGGAATTACACGGATGCTTACAGGGGGCCGATTTCCTTCCGCAGCACACTTTATTCTGAACACATTCAACGCTCCATAAAGATAAGCCCCGCAACCTGCGGGGCTTTATCATTTTTCGTAATTGATACTGATCACTGATTACTACTTTCTTGCTCGCAGCTAACAGCTCGCAGCTTTCCTAAATAGCGTCCTTTTCCAGGTTTTCCTCCTCGGGCAGGTAGTGCTCGTGCAGTTGCACGGGAACTGCTTTTGCCTTGTGCATGCGCATCTGCAGGACGTCCACGCCAAGGGAGAAGGCCATGGAGAAATAGATGTAGCCTTTGGGAATATGGAAGCCAACACCTTCACCGATCAGCGACACACCGATGAGGATCAGGAAGCTGAGGGCCAGCATCTTGAACGCCGGGTGCTTGTTGATGAAGCGGGAGATAGGCTCGGAGGCAAAAAGCATGATGGACACCGTAACAATCACGGCGGTATACATGATCCACAACTCGTCGACCATACCCACGGCGGTAATGATGGAGTCGACCGAGAACACCAGGTCGAGGATCAGGATCTGGATGATCACGCTGCGGAAGGTATTGGCCTTAATATCCTTGGAGGTATCGCCTTCCTCGCCTTCCATCTTGTGGTAGATCTAGGAAGAAGCTTTATAAAGTAGAAACAGGCCCCCGAGGATGAGGATGAGGTCCTTTCCGGAGATGCCCTGGCCAAAGACGGTAAAGAGTTCGCCCTGGAGCTTTAAGATCAGGGAGATGACGCCCAGCAGCGCCAGGCGCAGGAACATGGCCAGGATAAGGCCCAGCCGGCGGGCTTTTTTCTGCTGGTGGGCCGGCAGGCGGGCGGCGACTATCGAAATAAAGATCACGTTATCCAATCCCAGAACTACTTCCAATAAGATCAGGGTCAACAGGGCTATGATTTGTTCCATACAATGCGGTTAAGGTATTTTTCTTGAAGAGCAAATGTAAATCATTCAGGCTGTCCTCTGAAGAAGGTCAGGTAGTATTCACCGTTACCTTCTCGGAGAACTGGGTGTCCAGCTTTCGCATGACCGGTGTGGCCGTCAGGCCGTGCACCAGGATGGAGAGCAAGACGGTGAAGGCACAAATGGCCCAGAGCTCCTCGTTTTTGGCAAAGAAGCGCTGGTCGAGGGCAAAGGCCAGGTAGTAAAAAGAGCCCATGCCCTTAATGCCGAAGAAAGAGATGGCGAGTTTTTCTTTTATGTGCAGACGGGTGCCGATCATGCCCAAAAGGCTGGTGATAGGGCGGATAGCCAGCACGAAGCCCACGCTGAACAGGGCCATCTGCCAGGTGAGCTTCGCCAGGATGCCGCTGACGAGGCTGCCGCCGAAGAGAATCAGCACGACGGCAATCAGGATTCGCTCGATCTGGTCGGTGAAGTCGTGGAGCTTGCGGTGGTAACGGTGGCCCAACTCTGAATTGCGCAGGGTAACGGCGGCCACAAACACCGCGATAAAGCCGTAGCCTTTCGCCATTTCGGTGATCCCGTAGACGAGCAGGGTGGCCGAGATGGCCACAAAGCCATCGCGCACTTTCAGCAGGGGGCGCTTCTCCGGCAGCCGGAATACCAGGTAACCCAGGAGCCGGCCGATAAGAAAGCCGCAGGCTATTCCCATAACAATCTTGTACAGCAGGTAGAAAACTGCCCAATGACTCATGTCCACCGTTTCGCCATCGGCAACTGCCAATGCAATGGCCAGCCAGGTAAAAGGGAAGGCTGTTCCGTCGTTCATGCCGGCTTCGGCCGTCAGCGAGAACTTTACCTTGTCCTGCACTTCCTCGTTGGGCGGGCCCACCTGCACGTCGGAAGCCAGCACCGGGTCGGTAGGTGCCAGCACCGCCCCCAGCAAAAGGGCTGTGGCCAGGTTAAAGCCAAAGCCCCACATGGCCAGGGCGGTGACCACGGCGATGGACAGCAGCATGGTGATGCTGACCAGGCGGAAGGGGACGGCCCAGCGCCGAAGCGAAAAGCGCTGGTCGATCTTCAGGCCCGTGCCCATCAGCGATACAATGACCACCATCTCGGTGAGGTGCAGGGTATCTTTATTCTGCGAGATGGGATCGGGCAGGGGCAGCCAGCGACCCAGGGCTACATAGACTACGATGCCCAGCAGCACGTAAATGACTGAATAGGAAATCCCCGTCTCCCTGGAGATCGACGGCATCCATGCCATGCCCAGCGCAGCCAGGCCTACGAACGTTAAAATGATAATATAAACATCCACTACAAATGTTTTGTGGGTGCAAGAGCGAAATGCCCTGGCAGGCCAGGAAGATACGTTCCGTTGCCTGCCAGTGAGAATCCCGATAAACCGGGCACCTATATATGAGTATAAAAATAACGGACCAGCTTACCCATACAGGCAAGGGTGATTTTGTCCTGCTGTACCGAAAGGGTATCAGGAAGACAGCCGGCAAGTGATATGGTTCAGGAATACGCGGAAGAAAGCGGCCGGCTAAATGACACGCGAGAGGTCAATAGTCTGCAGGTAGGGCTCCAGTTCGGCGGTGTCTTCGAAACAACGGGTGCACAGCACTTCGTCGGCATCGCAGTGGAAGCAGACCTCCACGTAAAAGTTTTCTACCTGGAACAACAAGGTCTGGACTTCTTCGCTTTTGCGGTCGGCAATACATACTCCTTCGGCTATAAGCTTACGGTTCTGCTTCTGTTGATTCAGCGTGCTGAAGTGTTGTGCTGTCATAACAAAACGTTGAAGCAGTACCGTCACAAAGGAGGTGCCATACACCCGGAGGTGTTCCTTTCCTGTTTACCGGGTGCGGGTTTCGTTAGCGGGCTGCTGGCGAACGCTTTTAGGAATGCACATTCTGGGCGTCTTTATCTACAACTGTGTAGCGGCGCCCGCGGTATTGGGCAAGGGTGTGACGGGCCGGGCAGGCGCTGCATTTTTTTAAGAGCTTTTGTGGGGCAGCAGTCCCTGCAGGTCGATGCCCAGCAGGTAAGGGTCCAGGGGGGAGGTCGAGTCAAAAAGCTTCATAAAGCTTACCTCTCCGCCGGGGCGGCGGTAAAAGGCTTCCAGGTAGAAGCTGCCCACCTGGTAGAGCTCGGCTTTCATACCTGCCCAGGTGCGGCTGGCCAGGTAAACGCCGGTGAACTGTATGACCCTGCACTGTTTGTGCTTGCTTAAGGATTTGAATTGCCGGAGTGTCATAGCTATTGCTCAGTACAGGCAAAAGAGGTGCCACGGAAAAAGGAATTAGGAATTGGGGATTAGGAAAGCTCCGTTTCTCGTTTCTTGTTCCGTTGCGCGTTGACACCACTCAACATTCATCACTCATTATAGGACCCAAAACAGGAAGAAATAGGAAAGTTAGACCCTTGTAGACCTGGGGTATTTCTTCAGCTAAACAGTCTTTAAGAACTTTGTAGTGGATAGCTAAAGCGCTGTTCTATACCGCACCTGCGTATCCATATTGCGGTCAAAATAGGAAATGATGGGATAAAATGGGAATAAAAGGAACTGGCATTTGGAAAAGGGGTAGCAGGGAGTGTAAATTAGCGAATGTGCGAATGTGCAGATGTGCAAATGAGGGAGCTGCCGGGGCTTGGCCGTCCAGAGGAGAGACGGGGCAGCGAAGGAAATAGGATTTTGAGGGAGTAGCAAGAGTGCTGCTCCCTGCTTGAAGCTTGCAGCTTGTGGTCCCGATAGCTATCGGGAGTAGCTTCTCTTTAGTTCTTTGACATGGCGGATCTGCGGAAGATGGGGACCTGGGCTGCAGATTATCAGAGGTCCCGGTCCTTAGTCGGGAGACTAAGGACAACGAGAAGCAACTACTTCCAGGCTTATCAACTCCGTCTCTGCGACGCACCACGGACCCGTCACGGGCGGATCAGAAGCGCCTCTTATAAGGCCGCCCCAGATACGCCCAATGACGGGAGCAGAGGCCGTTGTGAGTGACGGAAGGCAGGCTTAGGAGGTAAACGGCCAAAAGCTCGCAGCTGGAAACTCGTAGCTAATAGCTCTACTGCAGTATGACATCCGGCTGGAACTCGCGCACCGGTATTTTGATCTCGTGCTCCAGGAAGTACATGTCGATCTCGCCCACGTTCTTGGCGAGGATCTTACCGCGGTGGGAGCAAACGTACTTGTCCTTGATGATGTCGTACATGGCCGAAGAGATATTGATCTGGCCCGGGGCACTGTTGCTTTCCATGCGGGAGGCGATGTTCACGGTGCTGCCCCAGATGTCATAGGCGTACTTCTTCTTGCCCACCACGCCGGCTACTACCGGTCCTGCATGGATGCCGATGCGGATGTCCCAGGGCGGAAGGCCCCTGGCTTTGCGCTTTAGGTTGTTCTTCAGGATATAGTCCTGGATTTCCATGCTGGCCTGAACGATACGGAAGGGATGGTCTTTATCAGGAACGGGAATGCCCCCCGCACACATGTAGGCATCACCGATGGTTTTGATCTTCTCGAGTTTGTGCTTTTCGATGATGTGGTCGAAAGCGGTGAAGCAGGCACTGAGCTCCTCCACCAGTTCGCCCGGCGACATTTTATCGGCCAGCGAGGTAAAGCCCTTAAAGTCGCTAAAGAGCACCGAGACGTTTTCGTAGTGCCGCGGAGTGGCAGTGCCGGTTTCCTGCAGTTCTTTGGCCACTTCGGCAGGCAGGATGTTGAGCAGCAGGCTTTCGATCTGGTCTTTCTGATGGTCGAGCACCTGGTTGATCTTCACCTTTGCGCGGTAGTTGCGGTAGAGGATAAAGGCGATTAAGCCCAGCAGGGCCAGGCCGGTCATAAAGGCATACTTGGCCTGCTTCTGCCGTTTGAGTTCTAGTTCCCTAAGGGCCCTGGCCTTGGTCAGCAGGTTGATCTCGCTTTGCTTCTTTTGCAGGTTGAAGTCAAATTCCATCCGGGTCAGCTTCTTATCTGTTTCGATGTTGTATAACTTGTCTTTGACATCGCTATAGAGGGTCTGGTAGCGGAACGCATTGTTGTAATCATTGGCGCGGGCATAACTGGCCGAGAGCCCCAGGTACACATCTTTTAGTTCGTCCAGGGCGTTTATTTCCTTGCCGATCCACTCGGCCCTCTTGTAATAATTCAGCGCTGACTGAAACTCCCCCATGGCTGTATAGGTGCTTGCCAGGCCAATCAGGGATTGAACCATATATTGTTGTCTTTCCACTTTTTCGGCAGTGGAGTAGGCACTCCTGTGGTATTGCAGGGCCAGGTCATACTGGCCCATTTTCCGGTATTCTTTCCCTATTGCATTATATGTATAGGGAATACTGACCTCATCGCGCGAACGTTGATAGGCCTCTAAGGATTTGTGGAAATATTGCAGGGCAAGGGCGCTTTTTCCTGTGTTGGAATATACCTCGCCTATGTTCACCGAAGTGGTACCTATGCCGGCGTCGTAGTTTATTTCTTCGGATAAGTGGAGTGCCTTCAGGTAGTAATAAAGGGCTTTGTCATAGGTTTCCGGCTTCATGGCGTAGACCCCCCCAATATTGTTCAGGGCTGTTT
>DASWYM010000457.1:0-4439 GCA_036404975.1 Chitinophagaceae bacterium | reverse complement strand
GAACAGGTTGATGGGATATATACTATTGCTGATCGTTGCGGTAGCAGCCTTTACGCCCTGCTGTACCGGTGATGAGCATAACGAAGATGCAGCTGTCGCCAATCCTTCTGATGCAAAAGAAGGTGACGATGGCTGCTCCTGCTCTCCCTTTTTTGCCTGTGCCACCTGTACGGGTTTTGTCTCCACGGCCAAAGCGATCTCCATCCCAGCCCCGGCCGAATACCGGCTTTCCTGGTTTGAAGGAGCCCTGCCCCGTTTTTCCTCTGCCTACACGTCCACTCCCTGGCAGCCGCCCCGCGCCGGCTGATGAGTGTTTATCCCATACGTACGGCAAGAATATTCCCGACCACTTTTAATACTACAGATGAAAAAAGTTTTAGCGCTGTGCACGGTGCTCCTTGTTTCGTGCCTCAGCATATTTGCACAACATACTCTATCCATTGTAGTCCGCAGCGAAGAGGGCAAAGAACCCCTGGCCGGGGCTACCGTAACCCTGCCTGCTCTGCAGCGTTCTTCGGCGGCTGACAGCAGCGGGCTGGCCCTTTTCGATAACCTTCCGGCAGGCACTTACACGGTGAACGCCTCTTTTGTCGGGTTCGAAGAAAAGGAAATCACCCTGACTATCCCGCAGTCCACGCCAGGACCCATTGAAATACTCCTGGTGGAAGCGGAGGAAGAGCACGAGGAAGAAGTGGTGGTGACCGCCACCCGCACCTCGCGCACCATTGCCAACACGCCCACCCGTGTAGAGGTCATCTCGGGCGAAGAGCTCGACGAAAAAGCCAACATGAAGCCCGGCGATATCCGCATGATGCTGAGTGAAAGCACCGGCATACAGACCCAGCAGACCTCGGCCACCTCGTATAACTCCAGTATCCGCATCCAGGGTCTCGACGGGCGTTACACCCAGATCCTCCGCGATGGCTATCCCTTGTACGGGGGCTTCTCCGGCGGGCTGAGCCTTATGCAGGTGGCACCGCTGGACCTGCGCCAGGTAGAGGTGATCAAAGGATCATCCTCCACCCTGTACGGCGGCGGGGCCATAGCGGGCCTTGTAAACCTGGTGTCGAAGACCCCGGGCGAAGAGCGCGAGCTCTCGTTCCTTGCTAATGCTACCTCGGCCCTGGGACTGGACCTGAGCACCTTTTACAGTGAGCGCTACGGGAAGGTGGGCGTTACCGTTTTCGGCTCCCGTAACACGGCCCGCGCCTATGATCCCTCCGATATAGGGTTGACTGCCATTCCGAAGTTTGAGCGATATACGATCAACCCGAGACTTTTCCTGTACGGCAAGAACACGACCGCCAATGTCGGGTTAAGCTACATTACCGAGGACCGCGTTGGCGGCAGCATGGATTATATCGAAAAGGGACGCGACGGCTACTTCGAACAGAACAATACCGATCGCTTTACAGCCCAACTGGGTGTGGCGCACCGTTTCAGCAACCGGGCCACGCTCACCTTAAAAAACAGCTATAGCCGCTTCAACCGGGCTATTGCCATCCCCGACTACCTGTTCGAGGGTGTGCAGCAGTCCACGTTCTCTGAGCTGACTTATGATATCAACGGCGAGCGCGCTGAGTGGATCGTGGGGGCCAACATCCTCACCGACGACTTTGCCGAAAAACGCCGGTCGGCCAGTTCCCTGCGCAACTATCATTACAACACGCTTGGTATGTTCGTGCAGAATGCCTGGGAGCCCAGCCACTTCTTTACGCTGGAAACAGGACTGAGGGGCGACTGGGTAGAGGAAAACGGCTTTGAGCTGTTGCCCCGGGTGTCAGCCATGCTTCGCTTCTCACCCAAGGTGACAGCCCGTATTGGCGGGGGCATGGGTTATAAAACACCCACCGTGTTCAACGAAGAATCGGAACGCTACCACATGCAGGGCATACGCCCCATAAACGTGAGCGCTACCGAAAACGAGCGCTCTGTAGGAGGAAACGTAGATGTGAACTACCGCACGCAACTGGGTAGCCTGGGCTTTAGCCTCAACCAGCTATTCTTTTATACACGCCTGCACGATGTACTCGTGCTCCGTTCCACCGCCAGCGGGGAGCAGGAGTTCCGCAATGCCAACGGCCATATCGATACCAGGGGGATAGAGACCAACCTGAAGCTCACCTACGGCGACTTCAAGCTCTTTGTCGGCTACACCCTGGCAGACGTGAATAATCATTTCGATGGGGTAGAGGTGCACGCGCCGCTTAACGCCCGCCACCGGCTGAACAACGTGTTGTTCTACGAAGTGGAGGAGAAGTGGAAGATCGGCCTGGAAGGCTATTACATTTCGCGGCAGCGGCTCAATGACGGCGCCATGGGTAAGCCCTATTGGATCACGGGCTTTATGGCCGAAAGGCTGTGGGAGAAGTTCTCGCTGTACGTCAACTTCGAGAACTTTTTAGATACCCGCCAAACCCGCTTCGATACCATCTATACCGGGTCCATAGAAAACCCGGTCTTCCGGGATATTTATGCCCCGGTGGAAGGCTTCGTGGTCAATGGCGGCATCAAGCTCCGGCTCTGACCGTTTTTAAAGTAAGCCCTGGCAACAGGGCTTACTCTTTTTGGATACCCCTGCTCAACTTTCGTCCACAGCTATGAACTTTGCCCCTGATGAACGATGACCTCGAAGCCCTGCTCGCTGCCAAACAGATCAACCCCACGGCCATGCGCCTGCTGGTACTGCAGTACCTGTTGCAACAGTCATCGGCCGTTAGCCTGCACCAGTTGGAAGCCGGCTTTGCCCACGCCGACCGTGTAACACTGTATCGCACGCTAAAAACCTTTGAAGAAAAAGGACTGGTGCACGCCATACAGGATGGCAGCGGCGTTACCAAGTACGCCCTGTGCACCGAAGCCTGTAGCAGCGGTGCGCACCACGACCTGCACCTTCACTTCTTTTGTACGCGCTGCGGGGAGACCTATTGCCTGCCCAAGACCCGGGTGCCCGAGGTGACGCTGCCGAATAACTTTGTCGCCGAAGAGCTGAACCTGACCGCCAGGGGACTGTGCGACCGGTGCAGCACCCAACAATGCAATTGAGTTGCACGCCAAAGCATTATAGTTTTGTGTTGCCAACAACAAGCAAACTGTATGACCGTCGACTCCTCCACTTTCGCCGCTGTCTTTTTCTTCCTTTATTTAGCTGTAGTATTTGTATGGCCTTCGGTGCGTACCTACCGGCAAACCGGTATCAACCCGCTGACCTTTGGGCCCAGCGACAGTGCGCACGATTTTACGGGCCGCTGCTTTAAGGTATTGCTCGCCGCCATGATCCTGACCATTGCTGCCTCCTGGAGCCATGAGCGCCTTTATCCCTACCTATTGCCGGCTTCTTTCTTGTCTGCTCCCTTTGCCCGTTGGTGCGGTATCCTGCTGTGCTCTGCTGCACTGCTCTGGACCGCCGTGGCCCAGCACCAGATGGGAGTTTCCTGGCGCATTGGTATAGACGAGCACCATAAAACTGCGCTGCACACCGGGGGGCTTTACTCCCTGTCGCGGAATCCTGTCTTCCTGGGACTGCTAACTGCCCTGCTTGGTCTCTTTATGTTACTACCCAATGCGCTGACGCTGGTGTACCTGGTAGCAGGGTATTTGCTGATCGCTATCCAGGTGCGGCTGGAGGAAGAACACCTCCTGCGGCAGCATGGCGCCGTCTATGAACACTATAAAGCCAGGGTGAGGCGATTTGTCTAGAGGAACGCATTATCCCGGGCGGAGCAGTAACGATGAACTTGCATCCCTAAAGAACAAAGACAACATGGAACAGCATACCCTTCACAAGCACAGCCATCAGGATCGTGCCCCTACCCATCATCATGGCCATAGTCATGCGCACAGCCATGCACACGCCACGGGGAATATCGCGGTTGCCTTTTTCCTCAATACGGCTTTTGCCCTTATTGAACTGGTAGGCGGCCTGCTCACCAACAGCGTGGCTATTCTTTCCGATGCCCTGCATGACTTTGGTGACAGCCTTTCGCTGGGCACTGCGTGGTACTTCCAGAAGAAAAGTAAAAAGACCAGGACGGAACACTACACTTATGGCTACCGGCGCTTTTCCCTGGTAGGCGCTTTTGTAAATGCCATGGTACTGATCGTGGGCAGCATCTTCATTATCCGGGAAGCCGTGGAGCGCCTGTTTCGGCCAGAGCCTGCCGACGCCAGGGGCATGCTGCTGCTGGCCCTGCTGGGGATTGTAGTGAACGGGGTGGCTATGCTGCAGCTGCGCAAAGGCGGAAGCATCAACGAAAGGGTGGTGTCGCTGCACTTCCTGGAAGATGTACTGGGGTGGGTTGCCGTGCTGGTGGGCGCGGTTGTTATGCTGTTTGCCGACCTGCCCGTTATCGATCCGGTACTGTCGCTGGCCATCGCCTCCTTTGTCCTGTTCAACGTCTACCGCAATATAAAGCCGGCCTTTAAGATCATCCTGCAGG
>DASWYM010000456.1:0-4186 GCA_036404975.1 Chitinophagaceae bacterium | reverse complement strand
GGTTGAACATGGAATTACTTCTATGGTGAATGAGATTGAATAGTGGTTTTGTAAGGGTTGGTTCTCTAGCTTATCATCCGGGTATTGGAAAACACAAGGAGTGACTCGGGCTGCAGGATCAATTCACTGCCGCCGGCAGCGCTGTGCGCGGCACCTTTGGGCCCCTTCCAGTCGGGATGGGCCGAATCGAGCAGTACGTGCCATTCTGCTGCACTGCCGGGCAGGGTCACCCGCTGCGACTCGCCGGAAAAGTTCATCCAGCACTGCACCTGGCTGGTGGCGTGCGTGCGCTGCAGCAGGAGCACGCCGCGGGTGCTGTCCTCCTGCACCTTCACGCCCTGGCGGTCGAGGTTGTGCAAGGCAGGGTGACTTTTGCGAAGCCAGATGAGGGTCTTATAGTAGTGCAGCATAGTCTTGTGCGGCTCGTGCTCCAGCAAGGCCCACTGCAGCTTCGAGCCCTGAAAGGTTTCTACGGCTACCGGGTCGGGTGCTTCGCCGTCAGCATGAAAGGCAGCGAACTCTTCCTTACGTCCCTTGCGCACGGCTTCGGCCAGCTCGGGATCGGTATGGCTCACAAAGTAGAGGAAGGGATGCGGCTCGCTCCACTCCTCGCCCATAAAAAGCATGGGCAGGAAAGGGCTCAGCAGCACAGCGCCGGCCATCAGCTTTTGCATCTCGAAGGAATAGAGCCGGCTACTCCGCTCGCCCAGCATGCGGTTGCCCACCTGGTCGTGGTTCTGCGAAAACACGATAAACTGCCTCCCCTCGTTTCCTGCTGCCGGGAGGCCGAACTTCTTCTTGCGGTGGGGCGAATACTGCCCATCGTATACGTAGGCGTCGCGGTAGGATTTGGCAAGGTGGCCCAGCCCATTGAAGTCGGAATAGTAGCCCGTGCGATCACCTCCCGCCGCTACGCGCAGGGCATGGTGAAACTCGTCGATCCACTGGGCATCCATGCCGTAGCCGCCTTTTGCCTCCGGGTTGATAAAGCGGGGGTCATTGAGGTCCAGCTCTACGATCAGGTAATGGATGCGCCCCGTTTCCTTCATCAGCTGGTCGGTGCGCCGGCGTATCTCCTGCAGCAGGTGCACCGGGCTAAAGTCCTTGATCGCGTGCACCGCATCGAGGCGAAGGGCATCGATGTGGAAGTCGCGGAACCACATGAGGGCATTTTCGATATAGAACTCGCGCACCCCATCGCACCCTGCGTCGTCGAAGTTCAGGGCGTTGCCCCAGGGGGTGTGATATTTATCGGTAAAGAAGGGACCATAGGCGCCGAGGTAATTGCCTTCAGGGCCGAGGTGGTTGTACACTACGTCGAGCACCACGGCCAGGCCTTTGCGGTGGCAGGCATCCACCAGGTGCTGCAGGCCTGCTGCGCCCCCGTAAGAATCCTGTACCGCGTAGGGATAGACGCCATCATAACCCCAGTTGCGGTTGCCGGGAAACTGGGCTACCGGCATAATCTCTATGGCCGTAACGCCGAGGCCGGCCAGGTAATCCAACTGCTCTTCTATGCCTTTGAACGTGCCCTCCTGCGTAAAGGTGCTGGTGTGCAGTTCGTAGATCAGGTAGTCTTCCAAAGGGGTGTTCTTCCACGCCCCATCGCTCCAGGGGAAGGTGGCAAGGTCCAGCGCCTGCGAGGGACCGTGGACCCCTCCGGGTTGCGACAGTGATGCCGGGTCGGGTAGTTCTTTTTCCCCGTCCAGGAGGATCTTATACGTATCGCCGGGACGCAGGGCGTCCGTGGTGACCGTCCAGTAGCCGTAGTCCTCTTGCCGGAGCGGCAGGGGCGTCCCTCCCACCACCGGCTTTAGCGCCACTTCTTTAGCGGCAGGGGCCCACACTTTTACGATCGCTTTTCCTTCCCTGAAATTTACACCTATGCTTCTTTTCGAGATGTCCATGTTGCGGTTGAATTACCTCGTGGGTTCTTTTAGCACAATGACGGAACGCCCTTCTACTTCAATTGTTTCATCGGGTCCATAGGACTGTCCCCGTTCACCGATATAGTTTTCATCGGTGTCGATCACCTTGATCCACCGGCTGCCGTATTTGGAGCCGGGCAGCTTAAAGGGCAGGTAGTCGTAGTGGGCGTTGAAGATGATATAGAAACTGTTGTCCGTGATCCTTTCACCCCGCTCGCCCACGGTACGCAAACCATAGCCGTTGAGGTAAATGCCCAACGACTTGGCAAAGTCGTGGTTCCAGTTCTCTTCGGTCATCTCCTCGCCGCTGGGCTGGAACCAGGCAATATCCTCCAGGCCGGTGCCCTTGATCCGGCGGCCTTTGAACCACCGCTGGCGCGTGAACACCGGGTGCTTTCTATAAAAGTGGATAAGCTTCTGGGTAAAGGTCAACAGGTTGGTGTCGGCCTTATTCCAGTCGATCCAGGACAGATCGTTATCCTGGCAATAGGCATTGTTGTTTCCCTTCTGGCTGCGACTGATCTCGTCACCGGCCAGCAGCATGGGCACGCCCTGCGACAGGAAGAGCGTAGTGAGGAAGTTGCGCTTCTGCTTTTCCCGCAGGGCCAGGATCTGCAGGTTGTCGGTGGGACCTTCCAGCCCGCAGTTCCAGGAGCGGTTATGGCTTTCCCCATCGTTGTTGTTCTCACCGTTCTCCCAGTTGTGCTTCTCATTGTACGCCACCAGGTCGTTGAGTGTAAAGCCGTCGTGGGCAGTAATAAAGTTGATGGAGGCAGTGGGGCGGCGGTAGTCGTCCTTGTACAGGTCGGGGCTACCGGTAAAGCGCAGGGCGAACTCACCCAGCATGCTGTCGGCGCCGCGCCAGTAGTCGCGCATACAGTCGCGGTACATACCATTCCATTCGGCCCACCCGGGCGGGAACTTGCCCACCTGGTAACCACCCTCACCGATATCCCAGGGCTCGGCAATGAGCTTCACCTGCGAGATGACGGGGTCCTGGTGAATAATGTCGAAGAAGGAACCCAGGCGGTCCACTTCGTGCAGCTCACGGGCCAGGGTGGCGGCCAGGTCAAAACGGAAGCCGTCCACGTGCATGTCCTGGATCCAATAGCGCAGGCTGTCCATGATCAGGCGCAGCACGTTGGGCATCATGGCATTGAGGGTATTTCCGGTGCCGGTATAATCCATATAGAAGCGCTTGTCCTCCGTTACCCGGTAATAGGAGGTGTTGTCGATGCCACGGAACGAAAGTGTGGGTCCGAGGTGATTGCCCTCGCCGGTGTGGTTATACACTACGTCGAGGATTACTTCGATGCCAGCCTTGTGCAGTTCCTTCACCATGTGCTTAAACTCGGTCACCTGCTCACCCAGGTTGCCGCTGCTGGAATAGCGCACATCCGGGGCAAAAAAGCCAATGGAGTTGTAGCCCCAGTAATTGCTCAGGTTCTTCTCAGCAAGGAAGCGGTCGTTAATAAAATGGTGCACGGGCATGAGTTCAATAGCCGTAATGCCCAGTTTTTTCAGGTAGGTGATGGTGACCGGATGAGCTATGGCGGCATACGAGCCCCGGATCTCATCAGGTATATGGGGATGCAATTGGGTAAATCCTTTTACATGTGCTTCGTAGATGATGCTTTTGTGGTAAGGTATCCTGGGCGGCCGGTCGTCCTCCCAGTCGAAGTCCGTGTCAACGACCACTGACTTGGGGATATAGGGAGCGCTATCCATTTTACTAAAGCTGAGGTCTTCATCAGGGTGGCCGATCTGGTAGCCGTAGAGGGCGTCGTGCCACTGTACGGTGCCGGAGATGGCCTTGGCGTAAGGATCGATGAGCAGCTTGTACGGGTTGAAGCGGAGACCGTTCTGCGGCTCATAAGGACCGTAAACACGATAGCCGTAAAGCTGGCCCGGCCGCAGGTTCGGTAGGTATATGTGCCACACGAAGTTGTCCATCTCGCGGACCTTATAGCGGGCCGACTCTTTTTTGGAATCGGGAGCGTCGAAAAGACAGAGTTCTACGGCATCGGCATTTTCTGAATAGAGGGCAAAATTGACGCCCCTGCCATCCCAGGTGGCTCCTAAGGGGAAGGGCTTACCGGGATAAACCTGTACGCCCCTGGCTGTTGCTACTTTTTCCAAATGATTTTAAGATGTTTAGGTTAAGAGAATAGAGTATCAGTGCACCTCATAGTTTTCAATATTCTTGCCAACCCGGCTCAGCCATGGAAAAGCTGCAGGCCATAAGCTGCAAGCTTTGG
>DASWYM010000455.1:0-3189 GCA_036404975.1 Chitinophagaceae bacterium | reverse complement strand
AAGGCCTGGGACCCGCAGAACATCTTCAACCCGCACAAGATCGTCGACACCCCGCCGATGAACACCGCGCTGCGCTACACGCCTGGTCAGAAGACACCGCAGTTCAACACCGTATTCCGTTACCACAACCAGGACGTGCTGCAGCATGCCGAACAGTGCAACGGTTCGGGCGACTGCCGCAAGACCCAGCTCTCCGGCGGCACCATGTGTCCTTCGTATATGGCTACCCGTAACGAGAAGGATACCACGCGCGCCAGGGCCAACGTCCTGCGCGAGTTCCTCACCCACTCCGACAAGATGAACCGCTTTGACCACGAGGAGATCAAGGAAGTGATGGACCTTTGCCTCAGCTGCAAGGGCTGCAAATCAGAGTGTCCCTCCAACGTAGACATGGCCAAGCTGAAGGCCGAGTTCCTGCAGCACTACTACGACGCCAATGGCGTGCCCTTCCGCTCGAGGCTCATCGCCAACTTCAGCACCTCGGCGCGCCTCGGAGCGATAGCGCCGGGTGTATACAACTTTGTCATGACCAACCCCGTGGTCAGCAAATGGGTGAAGCAGCTCTCCGGCTTTGCCACCGAACGCTCCATGCCTACCCTGTACAAGACCACCCTGCGCAGCTGGTATAAAAAACACCGGGCTTCCTCGCCTCAAAAGACGGGGCGAAAGGTTTACCTCTTCTGCGACGAGTTCACCAACTACAACGACACCGAAACGGGTATCCGCGCCGTGCTGCTGCTCGAGAAGCTGGGCTACGAGGTGGTGATCCCCGATCATGAAGAGAGCGGCCGTGCCTGGCTCTCAAAAGGTCTCGTGCGCAGGGCAAAGAAGATCGCCAATAAGAACATAGAGTTGCTGCGCCACCTGGTCACCGTAGATACGCCCCTCATAGGCATCGAGCCGTCGGCCATTCTCACCTTCCGTGATGAATACCCCGACCTGGCCGGGGATCATCTCCTGGAGGCCTCCCGCCAACTAGCCTCCAATGTTTACCTTATCGATGAATTCATTGCCGCCGAAGCGCAGAAGGGACATATCCTGCCGGAGCAGTTCACCCAGGAGCAGCGGACCATCACTTTACACGGCCACTGCCAGCAGAAGGCGCTTTCGTCGCTGTCCCATACCGTGACCGCCCTGACGATTCCCGCTAACTACACCGTACAAACGATCCCTTCGGGCTGTTGTGGCATGGCCGGTTCCTTTGGCTACGAGAAGGAGCACTACGAGGTGTCGCAGCAGGTAGGCGAGCTGGTCCTCTTTCCCGCCGTGCGCAAGCTGACAGCCGATGCCGTCATTGCCGCGCCGGGCACCAGCTGCCGCCACCAGATCAAGGACGGCACCGGAAGAAATGCCCTGCACCCAGTGGACATCCTGTACGAGGCACTGGCATGAATGGGTGAAAGGTCAAACCTACCAGCTTTGCCAGTTGTACTTAGTCTCCCGACTAAGAACCGGGACCTTTCATAATCTGCAGCCCAGGTCCCACTCTGCTACAGATCCGCCATGTCAAAGAACTGGCGGAAGAACACTCTTGCTCTTCCACTACAAAGTTCTTCAACACTATCTGCATGGAGAAGTACCCCGGGCCTTAAAGGGTCTATATTTCCTCATTCTTCCGCTTTTGGGTCTATGGTGAAATTTCTGAACCCGGATTTGGAGAGGAGAGAATTAACTGGATTAGAAAACCGGTAAATGATCGCGCTGATCATCACCATCATAACAATCCACGTCCCCTCTTTCTCCTAATCCCTAAACCCCAATTCCTAATTCCTGATCCATCCCTCTTTCCTCACGCTACCTTCAGCAGCTTCTGCCGCTCGCTGGCTTTCATATAGCAGGCCAGCTTTTTAAGGAACACTGACAGGTAGGGCGGCTGCACCTTGTCTTTCAGCACACCGGCATACCAGGTGCGCTGCATGCCCTTGCGCGTCACCTTGATGGCCGCCAGTCCTTTTTGTTTCAGGTAAGGAAAAGCTACCCAGTTGGGCAGGATGCAAAAGCCCAACCCGCTGCGCACCATTTCGAGCATCACTTCTGTGAGCGGGATCTGGTATACCTTGGGCGGCAGGTGCTCCTTGAAGATGGTGCGGTAGATGGTGCTGCTCTCCGTGGGAATGTCGTACATGATGTAGGCCTCTTTGTGCAGCTCGCGCACTTCCAGCCACGACCGCTGCGCCCAGGGATGGGTAGCCGGCACGATCACAAAGAACTCGTCGCAGAGCAAAGGCGTGTAGCTGATCTTCCGGTGCTTATTGTCTTCAAACACGCCCACATCGATCTTATCGTCGAGCAGGGCGTCCAGGGCATTGCGCGTGCCCACCATATCAATTTTAAGGTCCACCTTGGGATAGAGCTCGCGGAAGTCCTGCATCAGGTTCATCAGCCAGTGGTACGAAGTATAGCACTCCGAGGATATGCGGATCGCACCGGCGTCTTTGTCCGTCATCTGTCGGATGGTGCTCAGGGTCTGGTCCACCTCCTGGAGGATCCTTTTTCCCGAGGCCAGCAGCACCTCCCCTTCGCGGGTCAGCAGCATCTGCTTCTTCTGCCGGATGAACAACTGGGCGCCACAGAAGGTTTCCATCTCTTTGAGCTGGTGGCTCAGGGCCGACTGCGAAAGGAAAAGACGCTCGGCTGCCTTGGTCAGGCTTTTGCAGTCTGCCACTTCACGAAGCATTTTGAGGTGACGCAGTTCCATAGATGAGAAGAGTTAATGAGTTAAGAGGACAGGATTAAAATTACGAATAGTATTTCATGTACGTTCCGGCCACTAAGGAAGAACAAGGTGCGCTCCTGCCCACGGAAGGTACCGGCATGGGACGGGAGGCACCTGTCTTGCATCATAGCTCATTTACTCCCTGGCGATCAGGGCAATCTCCTGCCGGTTAAACCGCCGGGTAATGGACGAGTGCCCGGTTTCGTCTGCCTGCACCTGCAACCATTTCTTATCGCCTTCCAGCATCAGGTGGTATACCACACCCGCCTCCGTGGTGATCTCGGTCACGCCGTGAACCCGGTATCCGTCAAACCGGTTTTTCACCTTGACCAGTACATAAGGTGGCAGGTCTTTTTCGGTGAAGTAGCGCTCTGTTTTTTCCACGGTGCCATCGAGCCGGTAGGTGATGCGGCACTGCAGGTCGTCATTCCGGAAGACCACCTGGTAATGCGTTTCGCTGCTGTACCAAATGA
>DASWYM010000454.1:0-5199 GCA_036404975.1 Chitinophagaceae bacterium | reverse complement strand
ATGGCCTGCCAGAAAAACGACAAACACACCGAAATCACAACCGAGCCAGAAGTAACGGAAGCTGTTCAAAGAAGTTGTGCCTCACACGAAGTACTGGAACAGCAAATGGCTGCCGACCCTGCGCGCAGGCAAAAGATGGCCGAAATAGAGGCTTTCACCCAGCGCGCCATTGAAAGCGATGATGCCGGGCGCCTGGTGAATGGGGTACTGGAAATACCCGTAGTTGTGAATGTTCTTTACCGCACCGCTTCGGAAAACATTTCCGACGCCCAGATCCAATCGCAGATTGATGTGTTAAACGAAGACTTCAATAATACCAATGCCGACCGCACAAAAGTGCCTGCCGAGTTCCAGGACGAGCAAACCAATGTGGGGATCAGGTTTGTACTGGAAAAAACTGTACGTAAATACAGCAGCAAAAGAAGTTGGTCGACCAATGATGACATGAAGCGTTCGTCCAAGGGGGGCATTGATCCTACCACGCCTGCTACTCACCTGAATATGTGGGTAGTAAACAAGATGCAGGCCTATGGCTCTACGATCCTGGGCTATGCACAATTTCCCGGTGGCAGTCTCGCAACGGATGGTGTAGTAATTGGTTATAACTTCTTTGGTCGTGTAGGTACTTTATCGGCTCCCTTCAACCTGGGCCGCACTGCCACGCACGAAGTAGGTCACTGGATGAACCTGCGCCACATCTGGGGTGATGCCACCTGTGGTAATGATTTTGTGGGTGACACGCCTTCGCACAACGCTTCGAATTATGGTTGCCCATCTTACCCTCATAGGAGCACCTGCTCGGGCACACCGACCGAAATGACCATGAATTACATGGATTATACCGATGATGCCTGTATGTATATGTTCTCCAACGGGCAGAAGGCCCGCATCGATGCTGTTTTTGCCGCAGGTGGTGCGCGGGACTCCTTCCGCTAGACAAATTGCCTTTTCACATAAGAAAGCCCCTGCCTGTGCGGGGGCTTTGCTTTTTCAGATAGGATCAGGGATTCGGGATTAGGTCATTTCTTGTGTTGGCTTTTGTTCTGAAGCTTCTTCCTTCAGGCTCTCCATAGGCCCTAAAGAGGAAGAAAGAGGAAGTATAGATCCACCTAGACCCACCCTACTTTTTATTGTAGCGGTTGTGTCAGAACTTTACGAAAGACAGTCCTGGGAATAGTGCGCTGTTCTTTGAAAAAGTGAAGCGCGATGAATCGATATAAACCTAAACGGAGTCGCCGGAGGGCGGAAAAAGAATGCGCAATCATAATCAGGCGGGAAGTGGATTATTTGGAAGATTTCTTCGGATATTTACCGCTCTGCCTATGAGTGTCCTGAGTTTACTTTTCTGGTTGTTGCTGGCTGCCGTAGTTTATTCCTATATCGGTTATGGACTCCTGGTCTGGGTACTCAGAAAGGTTCGCCCTCTAAAAGCAAAGACCGGGATTAAGGATACCCCCCCTGTTACCGTCGTTATTGCCTGTTACAACGAAGAAAGGATACTACCCCAAAAGCTGGAAAATACCCGGGCCCTTTTCTACCCGCCGCACCTGTTAAGGGTGCTGGTAGTGGATGACGGCTCTGTGGATGGCACGCTGGCTATCCTGGAGCGGCACCCCTGGATAGAAGTGGTGCGCCACCCGGAGCGGCGGGGAAAGATAGCGGCCCTGAACACGGCCATGCAACGGGTGCAAACGCCTATAGTGGTGTTTTCGGATGCCAATAGCCTGTTGAACCCCGAAAGCATCACCCACCTGGTGGAGCACTTTAGCGATGAACACATTGGAGCGGTAGCCGGCGAAAAAAAGATTGCCCACACCTCGGGCATGGGCAATGCCGAGGGCTGGTACTGGAAGTACGAGTCGGCCATGAAGCAGCTCGACGCTTCGCTTTATACGGTGCTGGGGGCAACCGGCGAGCTCTTTGCCCTGCGCACCCACCTGTTTCAGCCCATGGGGGAGGACGTGATCCTGGACGACCTGATGCTGTCGATGCAGGTGAGCCGCCAGGGCTATGCCATTGCTTACGAGCCGCGGGCCTTTGCCGTGGAGGCGCCCAGCAACACCCTGGCCGACGAGGAGCGCCGCAAGGTGCGTATCGCAACCGGCGCCTTCCAGTCGCTGCGGCGCCTGTCTTTCCGCAACCTGTTTGCCCGTCCGCTGCTGGCTTTCCAGTTCCTGTCGCGGCGGTGGCTGCGCTGGGTGATCTGCCCCTTTGCGATCCCGGTGCTGCTGGTGCTCAACGGGCTGCTGGCCTGGTACGCCGAAGCGGCGGTGTACGACTACCTGCTGGCGGGACAAGCCGTGTTTTATGGAGCTGCCTTTATCGGGTGGTTGCTCATCCGGCGCAACCGGGCCTTTGTGCTCACCACCATACCGTTTTACTTTTTATTTATGAACTATTGCATGATCAAAGGCCTGCAGCAGTACCATAGCGGAAAGCAAACCGTGTTGTGGACGAAGGCCGAGCGGTGAGATGGCCGTGAAGTGTATTTCTTCATCCTTTATTTTTGCCTAAACTTTTTAGCATAGCCACCGGGGAACACATACTAGCCAATCCGATCGAGTACCTAAAGGGGGTAGGCCCTCAACGGGCCGACCTGCTCAAGAAGGAGCTGGGCATTTTCACCTTTGCCGACCTGCTGCACCACTTTCCCTACCGCCACGTGGACAAGACCCGTATCATGAAGATCGGGGAGCTCACGGCGGCCGTCGAGTTTGCCCAGGTGCAGGGCATCATTGCCTACAAGGAAGTGCTGGGCGAGAAGTCGGCCAGGCGGCTGGTGGCGTACCTAAGGGACGAGACCGGCATTGTGGAACTCACCTGGTTCAAGGGCATTACCTGGATGCAGAAGGCCCTGCACGAAGGCGAGCATTATATAGCCTTTGGACGGCTGACGTTTTTTATGGGCAACCCCCAGATCGTACATCCTGAAATAGAGCTGGCCAGGAACGAGGGGGCAGGAGAGAAGGACTACCTGGAGCCGGTGTACCCCACCACCGAAAAGCTCAAGACCCGTGGGCTGGGCGGCCGCCAGATCGGAAAGCTGGTGGAGTCCCTGTTTTCAATTCTTAACCGCCGCGAGCTGCCGGAGAACCTGCCCGAAGGTATTCTGCAAAAGGGCCACCTGATGGGGCGTTACGATGCCTACCTGCAGCTGCACTTCCCGCGTACTTACCAGGAGTACACCTATGCCCTGCGCCGCCTGAAGTTCGAGGAGTTGTTTATCAGCCAGTTGCGCATGGCCCTGGTAAAGAGCGAACGGCACCGCGTGTCGAAGGGCGTGGTGTTCGGCAAGGTGGGCGAGCTGTTTAACCTCTTTTATAAGCAATACCTGCCTTTTGAGCTCACCGGCGCCCAGAAGCGGGTGCTCAAGGAAATAAGGGTGGACACGGCTTCGGGCCACCAGATGAACCGCCTGCTGCAGGGCGATGTGGGCAGCGGCAAGACCATCGTGGCGCTGCTGGCCATGCTGCTGGCGGTGGACAATGGCTTCCAGGCCTGCATGATGGCGCCTACCGAGATCCTGGCCCAGCAGCACTTTAACGGCATCTCCGAGTTGCTGAAGGATATGCCCATCAAAGTCCACCTGCTGACGGGCTCTACCAGGGCCGCCCAGCGAAAGCAGATCCTGCAGGGGCTGGCCGACGGCAGCCTGGGCATCCTGATCGGCACTCATGCCGTTATTGAAGAAGTGGTGCAGTTTCATAACCTGGGACTGGCGATCGTGGATGAGCAGCACCGCTTTGGCGTGGCCCAGCGGGCACGCCTGTGGAAGAAGGCGATTATCCCTCCGCACATCCTGGTGATGACGGCTACCCCCATTCCGCGCACCCTGGCCATGACGGCCTATGGTGACCTGGACTACAGCGTAATGGATGAATTGCCGCCCGGCAGGCAACCGGTGAAGACCGTGCACCGTTATGACTCATACCGGACGCGCGTGATGGACTTTATCCGCGACGAGATCGATGCAGGCCGCCAGGTATATATCATCTTTCCCCTGATCGAGGAAAGCGCCAAGGTGGACTATGAGAACCTGATGCAGGGCTATGAAAATGTAAAGGCCTTCTTCCCGGAGCCTCGCTACTGGATCAGTATGGTGCACGGCCGGCAGGCCGCCGAGGTGAAGGAGAACAATATGCAGCGCTTTGTTTCGGGCGACACCCAGATCATGGTGAGCACCACGGTGATCGAGGTGGGGGTGAACGTGCCGAATGCCACCGTGATGGTCATAGAAAGTGCGGAAAAGTTTGGACTATCCCAATTGCACCAGTTGCGCGGGCGGGTAGGCCGGGGGGCAGAGAAAAGCTATTGCATCCTGATGACGTCGGGCAAACTGAGTAACGACGCCCGCGAGCGCATCAAGATCATGACCTCGACCAACAACGGCTTTGAGATCGCCGAAAAAGATATGGAACTGCGCGGCCCCGGCGATATAGAAGGCACGCGGCAAAGCGGTGCATTGAACCTTCGCCTAGCCGATCTTGTTAAAGACAAGGTGATGCTGGAAGCTGCCCGGCAATATGCGGAAAACCTGATCGAAGCCGACCCCCAATTGGACATGGCAGAGAATTTGTGTTTAAAGCATTATCTGATCTCTTTGAAGGGCAAGACTCCGTGGAGCCGCATATCTTAACAAAAGATTGCTACAATATTTCTCGCGTTTTTTAGTTAATTTAATAACAGATTGAAAACGAAGCACCACATACTGCTCTTCCTTACCTGCTTTCTTGTCCTGTCCGTCTTTAGCCAGACTACCGATGTTGTCCAGTTTGTTGAGAACAAAGGCCAGTGGGACAGCCGCGTACGTTATATGGCGCAGGTGCCGGGCGGCGCTGTCTTTGTACAGTCCTCCGGCTTTTCTATTGTGCAACACCACCCCGAGGACTACCAGGTCCTGGAAGATATGGTGCACGGCCATGAAGATCCCAGGCACGACGGAAAACAAGGGGTAGAGCGCCGGCAGCGCCTTGTTCTGCGCTCTCATGCGTACCGCGTACATTTTGTCAATGGCAATCCTTCGCCCCGCATTACGGCCGATAAGCCGATGGAGGGTTATAATAACTATTTTATCGGTAACGATCCCAGCAAGTGGGCTACCGGCGTGCGCATCTTCCAGGGGATCACCCTGCACGATGTCTATCCCAATATCGATGCGCGTTATTATTCTGATAACGGGCTGATGAAGTATGACCTTAT
>DASWYM010000453.1:0-5140 GCA_036404975.1 Chitinophagaceae bacterium | reverse complement strand
TATGATCCTTAAGATGGACGCGGATATGTTTCTCGTTTATGGTTTCTCGTTCCGTTTCTCGTTAACCCTACTCATCACTGATCACTCATTATTCATTCATAGACCCTAAATAGGAAGAATCAGGAAACATAGACCCATATAGACCTACCCTGCTTCTTTATCCGGTTGGTGTGGAGGAACTTTACAGTAGATAGCAGAAAGCACTATTCGTTACCGGCACGCGCAAATGTGCAGATGTGCAAATGAGTAAATGTGCAAATGAGAATCCCGATAGCAAATCGGGAGTGAGAATGAGGGAAGGCCGGGAGTCCTTCTGCGACCTCCGGGTATGGAACATGGGAAAAGAAAGGATAAAATGGGAAAAGATGGGAATAAAAAGGATCGGGGTTTGGAAAGGGGGGAGCGGGGGTTGTACCTTGGGGAGGGATCAGGGATCAGGTTCCGATAGCTATCGGAATAGGAATTAGGGAGAGAGCTGCAGGGTTCTGATCGTCCGGAGGGACGTGTCGGAGACGGGCAGTGAAGGATAAAGCGATCCCTGCTTGAAGCTTGCAGCTTGAAGCTTGTGGCTTGTAGCTTGCAGCTTGCAGCTTCTCTTTTTAGTTCTTTGACATTGCGGATCTGCGGGAGATAGGGACCTATTCCGTGGATTATTGAAGGTCTTGGATGAAGATGAGTGAAGACACGCACCTCGCGGTTGTGGTGGTACGTGAGGACACGTACCACGGCGGACACGTACCACGGCGATGGGATCCCGGTGCTGTAGTGATCCTGCTCGTAACTCGCAGCTCAAAGCTCGTAGCTCACTTCTTCGTCGCCAGGTTCTTGCGGATGCGGGAGAGGGTTTCAGGGGTGATGCCCAGGTAGGAGGCGATCATATGCTGGGGCACGCGTTGCACGATGTCAGGATAAGTATTCACCAGCCGGGTATATTTCTCTTCGGCAGGAAGCGAGATGGTGGTCATCATGCGCCGCTGCAAGGCAATATAGGCGCCCTGGGTGAGCAGGCGCTGGTAGCGCTCGAACTTGGGCACCTTCTCCAGCAGTTCTTCCTGTGCCGGGCGGCTAAGCAAGAGCAACTCGCAGTCTTCGATGGCCTCGATATTATACGTAGAGGGCTCGCCGGTGAGAAAACTGTACAAGTCACCAACCCACCAGCCTTCGATGCCGAACTGGAGAACATGCTCGAGGCCCTTGTCGTCGATGGTGTAGATGCGCAGGGCGCCCTTTTCCACGAAAGCCGTGTACTTGCACACGTCGCCCTCCTGCAGCAGGTACTGGCGCTTGCGCAGCTTCTTAGGAACAAAGAAAGCCTTACAGATCTCTTCCTCTTCGGGGGTGAGGCTTACCTTTTCGTTCAGCTTTTGGAATAACAGTTCGAACATGACGCGGGTTGAAGGACAAAAGTAGGGTGGAAAGGGCAATGGTCCATAGACCATAGTCGATGGTCCATGGCAGGGAAGGCAAGAGCCGTTAAGGCTGTGGAGCCTTTAGGACCAGTTCTTTTCGGAAGCAAACGCTGCTGGGCATGCGGTCGTAGGGCGGGTAGTTCTCCGCGACAGCATAACCGCATTTCCGGTACAGCCCTATGGCTTCCGGCTGGCCGGTGCCGGTTTCCAGCACGACAAAGGAATAGCCTAGTTCCCCTGCCCACTGCTCCAACTCCTTTAAGATCGAATAGGCAATCCCCTTGCCGCGCAGGGCGGGCTGCACATACATGCGCTTGACCTCCACGCCGCCTTCGCCGAAGGGCTTGAAGCAGCCGCAGCCCACGGGCGTGTACCCATCATAGGCGATCACCACCGTATCGATGCCGGTGATCTTGTTGAAGCCCTGGTAGATGTGCTGCTCTTGGGGATAGCGGGCCCAGAGGTCCCGGTCCAGTTGCTGTACGAGGTGCTGGAAGTCGTCGCTGTCGCAGGTGGTTCGTCGTAAGGTGATCATAAATCAGGAAAAGGATCAAAGGTACTAAACTGGTCTGCAGGAGCTTCCGCCACCTGCCTGTTACCGGAACGGGGTCATTCCGCCTTGTTCTGGAGTTTCATCAGGGCCGCATAAGCATTCCGGACAATCATAGGCCGGGCCGACAGGTCAGCAGGAAGAGGTCCTATTTCGGTGCGGCCCTCGTTGGTCGTACCCACCTGTACCGGGACCATTTCAAAGGCACCTTTTCCCTTCTCTACAAAAAGGTACTGGGCATCGCCCCAGCGCACTACTGCGTCCTCGGGTACGGTCAGGGCTTCCTTGTTCTCTACGGCGATCTGGGCATCGGCAAACATACCCGGCAGCAGGTCCACCGTGGGGTGCGTGAAATGACAATGCACCACGGCACTGCGGTCGTCGTCCAGGTTCCTGCTGACCAGGGCCACTTCCGCCTCATAGGTCTTTCCGGGGTTGTTCACCAGGCTGACCTGTACGGACTGACCTTTCTTTACAGAGGCCAGGTCTTTTTCAAAGATCTTTACCGCCAGGTGCAGGTTCCTGGGATTGACCAATTCGAAGAGCACATCGGAGGGCGTTACATACTTACCCATATTGACATTCACGGCAGAAACATAGCCATCTATGGGCGAGTAGATCATGGCCGACTGCCGTATAGACCGCTCCGTTAAGGATGCCGGGTCGATACGGATCATCCGCAGCTTTTCGCCCAGGCTGTACATCAGGATCCGCTGGGCCTGGTACTCACTCTGCGTCTGCTCCAGCACCTTGTCGCTCGTGGTCTTGGTAGTGTTGAGCAGCTTCTGGCGCTCATACTCTTTTTGGAGAAAGCCCACCTTAGAACGGGCGATCAGGTAATCCTGCTGCAGCTGTATGA
Source organism: Chitinophagaceae bacterium (assembly GCA_036404975.1). Taxonomy (GTDB): domain Bacteria; phylum Bacteroidota; class Bacteroidia; order Chitinophagales; family Chitinophagaceae; genus Flavisolibacter. The sequence continues at coordinate 2,322 of DASWYM010000453.1, read as the reverse complement.
TGGCCTGGTCCTTCATTTCAGCGATCGGTTGCCCTTTGCGCACGCTCATGCCCGGCATAAGCTTCGTCGATGCCAGGTAGCCTCCCAAAGGAAAGCTGACGGAGACCACGTTCTGGGGAGGGGCCTCTACCAGGCCGTTTACCTTCAGCCAGGAACGGACCATCCCTTTTTGGGGCTGACCCACCGTTATACCCGCCGTTTTCATTTCCGCTTCGGAGAGCAGTACCACGTTTTCGGGTGCAGCGTCTTTTGGCTCCTCGGCCGTACTTTCCCTGGTGCCACAGGCGGCAAAGGCAAACAGGACAATACTCATTATACAAGACCATTTCATGACTTCACATTTAATTGTCGGCATAAGCATTTAGTTCAATAACGGTGGCGTTCCAGGCATTCAGGGCCGCGAAATACCCGGCCTGTAATTGTATAGACTGGTGAACGAGCATCATCCATTCCAGGTAGCTGATATCACCACTACTCAACTGCAGGGTGCTGTGCTCGCGCAAGATCCGAGCTTGTTTCAGGGCATACTGTTCGTAGTAGAGCAGCTGCTTTTCGGCCTTTCGGTATTGGAGGAGCAGTTCCTCCCGTTGGGCTTGCAGTTGGCGTAAGGTTTCCTGGTACTCTACCTGCGAGAGGTCGAGCTGGTACCGGCCTGCAGTGATCCTGGCCTTCTGCGCCCGGGCGAAGATCGGGATGTCGACGCCGGCAAGCACGGAAGAAAAGCGGTCCCGGGCGGTATAGTGCTTCTCCACGCCGTCTACATTCTGCACGCCCCTGAACGACTGGTTGACGTAGCCCAGTGATAGTTGCGGCAGCAGCTTTGACCGCTGCACCTCCAGTTCGCTGCGCGCCACCTGCTGTTGCTGCTGCCTGGTCCGCAGCAGGGGGTGATTAACGGCCACTGCCGTATCGGGCAAGGCTAAGAGTACAGCCTTGACACTGCCCCTTACCGGGACGAAACTACCGCCGGCACGGATCAGCGAGCTGAACCGGACCTGCAAAGCAGCCAGGTCGGCGTCCAGTTGCTGCAGCTGGTTGGCAATCTGCATACGCTGGGTTTCCGCCGCTGTCTTTTGCACGATATTGATATCGCCCACCCTGAACCGCTGTTCCTGCTTTTGCAGTGAGGCTGCGAAAAGGCTGTCGGACTGCATGAGCAGGTCTCTTTCTTCCTGCATCAGCAGGATTTGGTAATACAGCGACGCAATCTCCTTCCGGAGGCGCAGCTTCACCTCCTCCTCGTTCAGCTGGTAGCTTTTCGTCTGGGCTTCAAGCAGGGCTCTTTGCCGTTTGTAGACCACCGGGAAAGAGAAAGACTGCGTGATTCCCAGCCGGGTATCTCCATAAGCACTGTTGATGCTTCCATACTCCAGGATGGTGGAGGTAAGGGGCAGGTCAATGGCACTGCCTTCCAGCGCGCGGGAAGCCCCGGTTTTCAGGCGGGCGGCCTGTACACTCAGGTTCTGGGCATAGGCCGTATCCAGGGCTGCCTGTAAAGTAACCGGCACTTGTGCTCCTGCCCAATCCTGCACCAGCAGAAAGAAAAGCACGGGAAGCAGCCTTTTTTTGATCTTAGGACGCTTCCTTATGGGGTGGGGCTTTGTGACCAGTGGCGCGGCCCGTTCCGACCACATATACAGTACCGGCAGTACAAATAAGGTGAGCAGGGTAGCGGTGACCAGGCCACCAATGACCACGGTAGCCAGCGGGCGCTGCACTTCGGCACCGGCACCATTGCTCAGGGCCATGGGCAGGAACCCCAGCGACGCCACCGCAGCGGTCATCAGCACCGGGCGCAACCGTATGCGGGTGCCTTTTAGAACCCGTTCTTTAATATCACGCACGCCGGCTTGCTTCAGTTGGTTGAACTCGGTAATCAGCACAATACCGTTCAGCACTGCCACGCCAAACAAGGCAATAAAGCCAATGCCGGCCGATATACTGAAGGGCATACCCCTAATCAACAGGGCAAAGACGCCCCCGATAGCCGAAAGCGGGATGGCCGAATACACCAGCAACCCTTGTTTCAGGGAGCCAAAGGCAAAATGCAGCATCATCAGGATCAGCAACAGCGACACGGGCACCGCAATGCTCAACCGCCTCTTGGCAGCCCGCAGGTTCTCGAATTGTCCTCCATACGTGATGTAGTAGCCCGCAGGCAGCTTTAATCCTTTTTCCACTTTTTGCTGCACTTCGTTTACAATGCTCTCCACGTCCCTGCCCCGCACGTTAAAGCCTACGCTTATTCGCCGCTGCGCGTTTTCCCGCTGTATCTGGCTGGGCCCTGTCTTGATGGACACCTCCGCCACCTGCTGCAGCGGG
>DASWYM010000452.1:0-17820 GCA_036404975.1 Chitinophagaceae bacterium | reverse complement strand
AACACCTACTTGGCGCAGCTGGCAGAACGACAGAAGCTGTATGTGGCGGAGGTAATACGGCCGGCCCAGGAGTATGTGCAGAACCTGATTTACTGGAAACAGTTCTGCAGTGTAGGCGGCGATTATGAAACCACGGTTTATAATGTCATACTGGGATACCTGGGACGGGTGGGTTTTATTGCCCAGGAGGCAGAGATTATTTACCCCGGGTGTTACAAGGGAGACGTAGATGAGCCGGAGCCTAAAGATGAGGAAGCAGAAGCCGCAAAGAGGGATTGTCCTATTAATATCAACCTCAACGTGCTTATAGCCAATATGTCCCTGAACTGTGAGACATTTGGCGTTAGTGTCAATGCCGGGTTATCGTTGAGTGCAGAGAAAAACTTTATTACCAAGGAAACCACGCTGGCCATTGGTGCAGGACTGGGAACGACCAAGGGAGGCAATATTCCCCTGGTAGGTATTGAGGGGAAGGTTGGCGCATCGGGCCAGTTTTATATTGTATTCGATGGCAACAACAATCCATCGGATGTAGGGATGAAATTCACTGCAGGGGCCTCAGTCAGCACCAGCGCCGGAGCAGGTCCTGTCAGCACTGAAACTGGGTCGTGGGGTGCCGAGGCAGGATATACCCTGGGTTTGAACTCGGGATGGAACTTTGGAGCCAGCGCCCTGGGAACCACTTACCAGCTTTAAGAGAATGAGCTTTTCCTGCAAGAAGAAAGCAGCCCTGGGGCTGCTTTCTTCTTATTTCGTAGCGGGACTTTTAATCCTGTCCTTTGGGCTTCTTTCCACCCTTTGGCGTGAAGATGGCCAGCATGCGTTTGCCTTCCAGCTTGGGCATGCTTTCCAACTGGCCGAAGTCTTTAAGGCGCTCGGCGAACTTCAGCAGCAGCAGCTCTCCGCGATCCTTAAACTGGATAGCGCGGCCCTTGAACTGTACATAAGCCTTTACCTTGTTGCCTTCTTTCAGGAAGTTCTCGGCGTGCTTGGACTTGAAATCGAAGTCATGGTCATCGGTGTTGGGCGTAAAGCGGATCTCCTTCATTTCGGTGGTCTTCGCCTTGGCCTTGATTTCCTTGTCCTTCTTTTTCTTGTCGTAGAGGAACTTGTTGTAGTCAATGATCTTACAAACAGGAGGATCGGCCTGCGGCGAGATTTCCACCAGGTCCAGCTCCTGCTCCTGGGCAATCTTGAGCGCTTCCTGTGTGGAATAAATACCCACTTCTACATTGTCACCTACCAGGCGCACCTGGGGCACCCTGATGTGGTGATTAATCCGATGTTCTGCTTCTTTACGAGGGATGAATCGTCCTCTCATACCCCCGCCTGGTCTAAATCCTTTGTTTGGTAATGCCATAATGACTTTGCCCACATCCTGCTGTCGACAGTCAGCAAAGAGGTGAACGCTTTGTTTTTATTTAACGTTACTGTCGAAAATCTGTGCCAGCCCAATGGGCTGTTTTAATGTTTAAATATAGTTACTCTGACCGTCTTTCCCTGATCTCGGCGACAATTTCTGCTGCAAATTCATCTACCCCCCTGGCACCCAGGTCACCCTTGCCCTGGCGGCGGATGGAAACTTTGCCTTCCGAAGCTTCCTTCTCGCCCACGACCAGCATGTAGGGCACTTTCATCAGTTCGGTGTCGCGGATCTTCTTCCCTATCTTTTCGTTCCGGTCATCGATCTCTGCACGAATATCCAATTTTTTCAATTTATCCAATACAGATTTCGCGTAGTCCATGAACTTATCCGAGATCGGCAGGATCTTCACCTGCAGCGGGGCAATCCAGGCGGGGAACTTACCGGCGTAGTGCTCCAGCAGGAAGCCGATAAAGCGCTCGTGGGTACCCAAAGGTGCCCGGTGAATGATCAGCGGGGTTTCGGCACTGTTCTCCTGGGTGGTGAACTCGAGCTTGAAGCGACGTCCCTGGGCAAAGTCCACCTGGTTGGTGGCGAGGGTAAACTCGCGGCCAATGGCGCTCCAGATCTGCACATCGATCTTCGGACCATAGAAGGCGCCTTCGTCGGGCACTTCTACATACGGGGTACCCGATTCTTTGAGCACCTGGCGTACCATTTCTTCGGTCTCCAGCCACAGTTCGGGCTCGTTGATGTATTTCTGGCCCAGCTTGGCAGGATCGTGCAACGAAAGACGCATGACGTATTTCTCAATCCCGAAGATCTTGAAGTACTTCTGGTACATGTCGTTCACCGCCCTGAACTCCTGGGCGAACTGCTCCTTAGTGCAGTAAATGTGCGCATCGTTCATGTGCAGGCAGCGCACGCGCATGAGGCCAAAGAGCTCACCGCTCTGCTCGTAGCGGTAACAGGTACCGTACTCGGCAAGGCGCAGCGGGAGGTCCTTATAGCTGCGCGGCTCGGCAGCAAAGATCTTATGGTGATGCGGGCAGTTCATGGACTTCAGGTAGTATTTTACGCCCTCCAGTTCCATGGGCGGGTACATACTATCCTGGTAATAAGGCAGGTGGCCGCTGGTCAGGTACATGCTTTCCTTGGCAATGTGCGGGGTCACCACGCGCTTGTAGCCTGCCTCCTGCTCGGTTTCCTTGGCCAGCTTCTCCAGCTCCTCGATCACCACGGTGCCGTTGGGCATCCACAGGGGCAGGCCGGGACCGACATCGTCGTCGAAAACAAAGATCCCGAGCTCTTTGCCCAGCTTGCGGTGGTCGCGTTTCTTGGCTTCCTCCAGCATCTGCAGGTATTCATCCAGCTGCTTTTGCGAAGGGAAGGTTACCCCGTAGAAGCGGGTGAGCTGCTTGTTGCGCTCATCGCCCTTCCAGTAAGCACCGGCAATATTTGTGAGTTTTACGGCTTTGATGAAGCCGGTGGAAGGAATATGGGGCCCGCGGCAGAGATCGGTAAAGCCGCCCTGGGTATAAAAGGTAATGTTGCCGTCTTCCAGTCCCTGCAGGAGGTCGAGCTTATACTCGTCGCCTTTTTCGGCAAAGTAGTTAACCGCCTCGGTCTTAGGGATTTCCTTCCGCACATAGGTATTATTCTGCTTGGCCAGTTCCGCCATCTTTACTTCCAGCTTGCGCAGGTCGTCTTCGGAAACGGAGCGGTCGCCGAGGTCCACGTCGTAGTAAAAGCCATTATCCAGCGGTGGTCCTACCCAGAACTTTACGCCCGGGTACATCGACTCGATAGCTTCAGCCATCAGGTGGGCAGACGAGTGCCAGAAGGTGTTCTTACCGCCCGAGTCGTCCCACGTCAGGAGCTTCAGGGTGGCATCCCCATCAATAGGGCGGGTGGCATCCCACACCTGTCCATTTACTTCGGCGGCCAGTACTTTCCGGGCCAGGCCTTCGGAAATTGATTTGGCGACATCCAGTGCGCTGGTACCTTTCGGGTACTGCCTGACAGCGCCATCTGGAAGGGTTATGTTTATTTGTTGATCCATAAGAGAGCGGCAAAATTAACAAACTCTTTCTACAGTATGTCGAAAGCTAAGAACACTTAATAGTTAATTTCACTCCTTAATGAGGCTGCTGGTGAAAAGATTGATCCTTTTTTTATTGATTTTTATTGGCCTGGGGTATATAACTTATGCGCAGAACATCACCGGTATCTGGCGGGGTTACTTTATCACCGAGGGGATGGAGCAATACAAATTCGAGATACAGATCGAACAAACTCCCTCGGCCCGCATCTCCGGCGTCTCATATTCTTACCTCGACACCCGATTTTATGGCAAGGCCACACTGACCGGCTCCTTTAATAGGGGTTCCAAATCGGCCCTGGTGCAGGAAATTAAAACCGTAGAGGTGCGCATGTCGGGTGCTTCAGTAGCCTGTATCATGAATTGCCAGTTCTCCTACGTTCGCTCGGGTAACGAAGAATTCCTGGAAGGAACGTATACCAGTATGTACGAAAAGAGCGATGCCGAGTTTGGCACTAAAAGAGGCGGCGACTGTGGCGGCGGCAAAGTATTCCTGCGCAAAGTGCCTACTTCCGACTTTTACGTAGAGCCCTTCCTGCGTGATAAACCGCTGGTAAAGAAAACGACCCCGGCACCCGAAAAGACGACCAAACCGCCGGTTGCCAAAAAACCGGCGCCGAAGACCACTACCCCACCTAAGAATACCACTACGGCCAAAGCGACCACTAAGCCCCCGGCCAGGCAACCAGGCGTAGCTGGCAGGCCCAGGACCTCCGAGGTAAAAAAAGAGCCTCCCGTAGTCACATCGGAAGCACCGAAGCCAGTAATACAGCCTCAGCTGATCACCATTCCTAACCAGACCCGTGCCCGCGAAAATGAGCTGATCAAAACCCTGACCCTGCACAACGAAGACGTAATCGTGAAGCTCTATGACAACGGGGAGATAGACGACGATACCATTTCGGTATACATGGATAACAAGCTGATCCTGTCGCAGAAACGGCTGTCGGCCTCTCCCCTGACGGTGAACCTGAAGATGGATGAGGAAAACCCCGAGCACGTACTGGTGATGGTGGCCGAGAACCTGGGCCGGATTCCTCCCAATACCTCGCTGATGCTGGTGCAGGATGGAGATAAGCGCTACGAAGTGCGGATCACCTCTACGGAGCAGAAAAATGCCATGGTACGTTTCCGTTATCAAAAATCCACTCCCTAGACCGTTCACATAAAATGTGGCGTGCCGCAACATTATTCAACCTACTTTCCCTTTTGTGAAGAAATACTTTCTGCTTATAGTGGCCCTGGGCTGCACGGCCCTTAGCTTTTCCCAGGACCTGAACGGGGTGTGGAAAGGCACGCTCACCCAACAGGCCGGCGGCTGCTTCCCCGTCTATTATATCGAACTGCAGGTGCAGGCAGATGGTGGGGCCATTCACGGTGCCTCCTATCATTATAGCGACATTAGCAACTATGTAAAAAAGAAATACAACGGCTCCTATGATGTCGCCCTGAAGAAGCTCTCCCTGTCAGAAGGACCGGTGCAGACCTTTAAGATCCCTGCCGACTGTATTCCCTGTATCAAGCACTATGAGTTGTGGTACAGCAGCAACGGCAAGGTGGAAACGCTGCGCGGCGAATGGAACGGCAAGGTCATGAATACGGATATGGACTGCCAGCCGGGACAGCTCGTGCTGACGCGCGCCAGCGAGTCGGCGTTCAAAGAGATCCCTGAAGTGGAAGTAGACACCGGCACCATCCAGCTGGATTTTTATGATAACGGCGAGATCGATGACGATACCATATCGGTCTTTGTCAATAAAAAGCCGATCCTATCCAGAGAACGTCTCGGAGTACGTCCCTCGACCGCTCATATAAAGATCGACCTGGAGAACACCTTCCAGGAAATCGAGATGGTGGCCGAGAACCTGGGCCGTATCCCCCCCAATACGGCGCTGCTGATCGTAACAGCCGGCACCAGGCGCTACCGCTTATACCTTACCTCCACCGAACAGAAAAGCGCGATGGTGCGGTTTATTTACGACCCCGCACTCTCCTCACAGTCGAAAGTTCCAGGTAACTGAGGGCAGGATTGGAAACAGCGACACCTGCCGGGCTTCCACTTGAAGGGTGCCGTCATAAGGACTGCCGCTCTGGTCAAAATAGATAAAGTAGGGATTCAGCCGGCTGTACACATTGTAAATGCTGAACACCCAATGGCTCTTCACCTTGCGGTTCTTTTTAGGAATGGGCGTATACGTGGCCGACAGGTCCAGGCGGTGGTAAGGCGCCAGGCGGTATTGATTTACTTTGCTGAACTCCTGGGTCAGCACCCCGTTGAGGATATAAAACCGCTCGGGCAGCGAGGTAGCATTTCCTGACCCGTAAACAAATACCCCACCCACCTTCCACTTCGGCGACAGCTCGTAGGTGCCCACTACCGACATATCGTGGCGTCGGTCGTACTTGGCCGGGAACTTCTCGCCCCCGTTGAGTTGCGGGAACTGGCGCCAGGTCCACGACAGGGTATAGCCAATCCAGCCGGTCAGCCGCCCCCGCACCTTGTTGATGAACAGCTCAGTGCCATAGCTCCATCCCTTGCCAAAGACGAAGTCCCGTTCCGGATCGCTTAATCCTGGTGTATAGCCCTCTTCGTACTCGATCTGGTTTTGCATGGGCTTGTAATACAATTCCAGCGAGGTTTCGTATTGGTTGTCCTTAAAGTTGCGGAACACGCCGGCCGCATACTGCCAGCTGATCTGCGGCTTCACCCGGAACGTGCTCGGCACCCAGAGGTCGGTAGGCAGCGTAGTACCCGAATTGCTCACCAGGTGAATGAACTGGAGGTTGCGTGATACGGAGCCTTTGATGGAAGTGCGATCATCCACTGAATAGCGGAATGTCACCCTCGGCTCCAGTCCCTGGTAGTTCTGTACCTTATCCAGCGACCCATACTGCACGCTATCCAGGGCATTTTGGTTATCATCGCGCACAAACCTGGTGTAAGGTCCAACCTGCGTGAACGAGCTCCACCGGAGGCCATAATTGAGTTGGAGCTTGTCGCCCAGGTCCCAGTCGTCCTGGATATAGAGCCCTTTTTCAAGGGCGTACTTGATGTCTTCATTGGGAGGGGTAAACACTACGGAGTCCTGCCGCCCGTTGAGCACATTGGGAATAAACTTGTGGTAAGTAGCCACTCCGCCAAACTTCACCTTGTGCTGCGGTGAGGCATAGAAGTCAAAGTCCACCTTGGCATTGCCGTCGCGGATGCCCGATGATAGTGATATTTCGAAGTCGCGCTGGGCAGCGCCAAAGCTGAACTTATAGTCGTTATAGACCAGGGTGGTATTGGCAAAGAGCTTAGGACCAAAGACATGGTTCCAGCGCAGGGTGGCCGTAGAGTTCCCCCAGGGGATGTCGGCCCGGAAGGAACGCTGTTTGTTGTTGAAGGTGAACACATCGCGGCCAAAGTAACCGCTCAGGTAGAGCCGGTCTTTGGGCGAAAAGCGGTAGTTGACTTTTGCGTTGAGGTCATAGAAATAATAGCCCGATCCATAAAAGTCGCTCTCCTTATTGATAAATGGCCTTGCCAGGGCGTCCACATAGGTCCGGCGCCCGGAGAGGATAAAGGACGATTTGTCTTTTTGAATGGGTCCCTGTACCGACAGCCGGGAAGCGATCAAGCCGATGCCTCCTTCGGCGCTGTAATCGTTGCTGTTGCCGTCCTTCATGGCAATATCCAGCACCGAGGAAAGCCGCCCACCGTATTGAGCCGGCATGCCTCCCTTGATCAGCGTAGTATTCTTGATGGCATCGGAGTTAAAGATCGAAAAGAAGCCAAACAGGTGCCCGGTGTTGTACACTACTGCATCGTCGAGCATGATCAGGTTCTGGTCAGGGCCACCGCCGCGTACATAAAAGCCGGCATTCCCCTCCCCTGCATTCCGCACCCCCGGCAACAACTGTATGGTCTTCAGGATGTCCACCTCGCCCAAAAAGGCAGGTATATTCTTAATCTGCTCCACCGACAGGTCGATCTTCCCCATCTGCGCGTTGCGCACATTCTCGTCCCGCTTGCGGCTAAAGACCATCACTTCGGATATGGCGGCCGACCGAGGCGTCAGCAACACATCCAGCTTACGGTTCCCATTAAGGCTGACCGTAGGGTTCTGCGCCAGGTAGGATATATGGGAAACGGTCAGGGTATAGGCCCCTTCCTCCAGGGTGATCGAGTAATACCCGTACTGGTTGGTGGAAACCGTCTTCGACACTTCATTAATACTCACCGAAGCGCCGATCACCGTTTCACCGGTGGCACTGTCGCGCACATAGCCACTGAGCGTAAACTTCGACTGCGCACCAACCATTCCCGTGAGCAACACGCCAATAAATAAAAGAAATAAACGCATTCCGTTCCCCTTATTTGGCTACCGTTCTATAGAAGATACTATCCTTTGTCTCGCCGCACTCGAGCATACCGCTCCGGTACCGGGGATGGTAAAGACCCAGGTAAGGATTGCGGATCGGGGCGGTTTTGCTCAGCCAGATGCCTGTTACCGTATCATAAAAAGCCATGGGACATTCCTGCAGGTACACGGTGCCCCCGTCGTAGCGTATGGCACGCAGCAGGTCGTAAAGATTCTGCGACAGGCTGTGGAAAGATTGCCGCTTGGCTGTAAGATCCTTCGTCTGCAGCAGGGCATCCAGGTTCGACCGGAGGGTTTCGCGGTAAGAAACGGCAGTCTGTCGAACCAGGGTATCGTCCTCCAGCTCTTCCAGCTTTATAGCTTCCAGGCTCTTTTTCAACTGCTCGGCCTGGCTGTCCACCCTAGTGCTATCCCAGCGCACCAGGGTTTCGGACAAATCATAATAATCGGCTAACGCGGTATCTATAGAGGCGATAAAGTCGGGGCTGTAGCGGCTGACGCCTATAGGCGCCTGTTCCGGGGTCTCGTCTTTGGGTGCCTTGCGGGTTTCCCAGATGTACCAGCTGGCGGTCCCCAGTAAGGCTAATCCTACCAATACAAGCAGTTTTTTCATGTATGGAAAGTTTGTGCAAAGTTAGTTTTCCAAAACCTTTTACAATTGTTTGTGATGCACTTCAATAATTTTGCGTTCTATTTAACAAAGAAGTATGCTCGCTGGTTTACAGAACGTCACATTTGAATTTGGTGCCCGCACGATCGTGAGAAATGCCACCTGGCATATACATCCCTCCGACCGCATTGGCCTGATCGGCTACAACGGTACAGGAAAATCCACCCTGCTCAAGCTGCTGGTGGGCGAATACCTCCCCTCCGAAGGCACGGTGGAAAAAAGCCGCAATACTTCCATCGGCTACCTGCACCAGGACCTGTTAAGCTTCGATACCAGCGAATCTATCCTCCAGGTGGCCATGCACGCCTTCGACCGTGCGATGCAACTGGAAAAAGAACTGGCCGCACTGACCAAACAGCTGGAAACGGCACAGAGCGATGAACTTTTGCACGAATACAGCGACAAGCTGCACCAGTTTGAAGAGGCTGGCGGCTACACCATTGAGCACCGCACCGAAGAAGTATTACAGGGCCTGGGCTTCAACAACAGCGACCTGAAACGACCCTACCGGGAGTTCAGCGGGGGCTGGCGCATGAGGGTGCTACTGGCTAAAATGATCCTGCAGCAACCCGACCTGCTGCTGCTCGACGAACCGACCAACCACCTTGACCTTCCTTCCATCGAATGGCTGGAGAAATACCTGCAGCACTACAAGGGTGCCGTGGTGATCGTAAGCCACGATAAGTACTTCCTCAACCGAATGGTCAAAAAGATCGTGGAAGTCTACCAGAAAGAGCTCCACATCTACAACGGTAATTACGAGTTTTACGAAACCGAAAAGCAGCAACGCATTGAGCTGCAGCAACGGGCTTTCGAAAACCAGCAGGAATACATCCGCCAGCAGGAGCGTTTTATCGAACGCTTCCGGGCCAAAGCTTCTAAAGCCGCCGCCGCCCAGAGTGCCATCAAGCGCCTGGACAAGATTGACCGGATAGAAGATGTGGAGATCGAGCGTCCCAATATCCGTATCAACTTCAGCGTGGAAAAAATACCCGGCCGGGTACTGGTGGAACTGAAGAATGTCTCCAAGCATTTCAAAGAGGTGAGCATTCTCGACCACACGTCTGCCGAGATCGACCGGGGTGATAAAATAGCCCTGATCGGTGCCAACGGCAAGGGTAAATCCACCCTGCTGCGTATCATTGCCGGCACGGAACCTTTCGAAGGAGAGCGTAAATGGGGGCACAACGTGGAGGAGGCTTTCTACGCCCAGCACCAGCTGGAAGCCCTGAACACCAGCAATACCATTATCGAAGAAATGAAAGAAGCAGGTTCCCAGAAGACGGAGTTGGAGCTGCGCACCTTAATGGGCTGCTTCCTGTTCAGCGGTGATGATGCCGACAAAAAGATCAAGGTCCTCAGCGGGGGCGAAAAGGCAAGGGTGGCGTTGGCAAAGACCATCATCAGCAAGGCGAACTTCCTGTTGTTGGACGAACCGACCAACCACCTCGACATCCACTCCAACGAACTGCTCATTGAAGCCCTGAACCGCTACCAGGGCAGCTTTGTGCTGGTAAGCCACGACCGCTATTTTATTTCCAAGACAGCCAACAAGATCTGGGAGATCGTCGACCGCCAGATCAAGGAATTCAAGGGCACCTATGAAGAATGGGTGGCCTGGAAAGAACGCATGGGCAGCAACAACACTCCCAAGGTGGAAGAGAAGCCCAAAAAGGCAGAAGCGCCTGCCGCTCCCATAGCCGAGCAAAAGCCTGCTACCGGTGCGCCCATCAACAAGGAAGCGAAGAAAGAGTTGCAGAAGCAGCAGCGCCTTTTTGAGAAGCTGGAAAAAGAGATCGCCGAGCTAAACCGCCTGAAAGCAGAATTGGAAGCCAGGCTCGGCTCCCCGGAGATCTACAGCGATAAACAAAAGTTCTTCGACACCGAAAATAAATACAAACAGGTGTCGTCGCAATTGGATTCCGCCAACAAGTCCTATGAAGAAGTGTTCGAGAAGATCATTTCTTTGGAAGGTTAGCGGCTGCTGTTCATCTTGATAAAGTCGCTCACCAGCATGCTGATTAGCTTTCCTACCGTTTCATCGGTCTTGCCGTTAGCCAGCGCTGTCGCTCCTTCACAGATGTGCAGGTAAGCTGCCTTTGCCTGGGCGGCACACAGGTTCACGTACTGCCGGGCCTGCAGGGGTGTGATGCCGCAAGGCGTCATGGCACTGCTCAGAACGCCCTGAACCGAGTCCAGGTCCACCTCTATACCCGTATAGTTATCATCGGTAAAGGTGATGGCGTGCGACACCGCCTGGTGGAAGGTTCGCTTCTCGTGAATAAAAATATCTTCAAACGTAAGGCAGTCGATAAAAGGATTGTTCACGATATCCATCCACACATTCTGCTGCAGGGAGTTCTCCTGCAGGCCCACCACGCAGTACTTCTGCAAAAAGCCGTCTTCCTCGGCATAGCGGAAGGCATTGCCGCTGTGGCGTCCTTCCGTAGGACGATAGTCGGCATGGGCATCCAGGTTAATGCAGTTGATCTGGGCCAGGGGGATCAGGTTGGCCTGGTTCAATCCCTTGGCAACACCTTTTAAAAGTGGATAAGCATTGTTGTGCCCACCTCCAATAACAATAGGAATCATGTCGTTGGCAGCTATCGCTTTCACCAGTTTCTCCACCTCCTCATCAATCGTATTAACGGCATGCCGGTATGCGGCTGTTTTTTCTTCAGAGTCGTGGGCATTGGTATCTATTAGAGCCTGCACAGAGCTGAAATCAAAATGTCCCAGCACCGCTATGTCTTCACCGCCCAGGAAGTCGTTGCTCTGAATATTGAGGAAATACTGCAGGAAGGGTAACCACGCTGTCTTGGCGCCGCCCATGCCCAGGTTCGCCTGGATCCCTATATCTTCGGGAATGCCGATCACTACATAGCGAACGTCCAGTTGTGCCAGTCCGTCCACTCCTTCACCATTGAGTGTTTTCACCTGCTCGCCCAGCTTCGTTTCAAAGCGGCGGAGGGTAGTAAGAGCCAGTATATCACTTTTGGAATAAGTCTTAAAATGCGGAGTATTCATATAGTTCCTTTAAGCCTGAAAATTGGGTTCAATCCATTTACTTGTTCGCCTTTCAATAGTACCCGGGAAAGCCTGTTTCCATAGGTAACCATTTAAGAGACCTGATCCTTAAATGTAGCAAGTTTTAGTGAAGTAGCGTATAACTTAAATCATAGCTAAAGCACCTGATGGCATACTATAAATACGCTTTGGGAGCCTACTGCAGTTTGATCCTGAAACCCACCCCTTCTTCCTATTGCATCCACTCCCCCCCTATCATGACGTTTTCAACCAGGTTATATCCAAACGAGTACGGCAGGTAGGCCAGGGAAGGCACCGGTTTGGTTAGAATGAGGTTAGCCATCTTACCCCTGGTGATACTGCCAACCTTATCCTGCAGCTCCATGGCATAGGCTCCATTGATAGTGGCGGCATTGACCGCTTCTTCGGGAAGCAGGCGCATTTGTATACAGCTCAGCGCCACCACGAAATTCATATTGCCGGAAGGAGAAGACCCGGGGTTGTAATCGGTAGCCAACGCTATAGCACAGCCACTGTCCACCAGTGCCCTTGCAGGCTGGTAGGCCATCCGCAGGAAGAAAGCAGCGGTAGGCAACAGCGTTCCAATTGTGCCCGAGCCGGCCAGGGTATTGATCGCCGCCTCATCCATACTCTCCAGGTGGTCCACCGATACGGCGCCGGCCTGTACGCCCACCTGCACCCCGCCCGACACCGACAGCTGGTTGGCATGGATCTTAGGCTTCAGCCCATACTCTTTACCGGCAGCCAGGATCCGCGCCGTCTCTTCCGCGGTATAAAAACCCTGCTCGCAAAACACGTCGATATAATCGGCCAGCCCCTCCCTTCCAATGACAGGGAGCATTTCATCCAGGATCAGGTCAATATAGCCTTCCTTGTTCTCTTTGTATTCAGGAGGCACCGAATGGGCACCCAGGAATGTAGCTTTGATAGGAATCTTAGCTTCTTTCTTCAAGCGTTGTATGACGCGCAGCATCTTCAGCTCGCCTTCTAACGTCAACCCGTAGCCACTCTTTATTTCCATGGCGCCGGTGCCCAGCTTCATTACTTCCTGCAAACGGCTGTGCGATTGCCTGAAGAGGTCTTCTGCCGTGGTGGCCGCAAGCTTGCGCGCCGAGCTCAGGATACCGCCCCCGCGGGCCGCAATCTCCGCATACGACATCCCCTTTATCTTATCGACAAACTCCTCCTCCCGGCTGCCCGCAAATACAAGGTGGGTATGACTGTCGCACCAGGCAGGAAGGATGCAGCGGCCGGTGGCGTCGTAGTGGTCATCAAATCCGGCAGGCGCGTGCTTCAGGCCGCTCATGGGACCATAACCGGTGATCACACCGTCTTCCACGACCAGGTAAGCATTATGAATACAAGGCAGTTCCGCCAGGGCGTCGCCGCGGAGCAGGCTATAGGTATCACGCACATTGGCCAGCGTGCCGATGTTGGTAAATAGTGTTGCCATTACGGGACTAAAGTACCACTGTTTCCTTTACACAAAGCGAAAAAGGAAGACTTTCGCGCTAGGTTTGTATGTGCCCGAACGTCTCCTTGCGCGACAATAAAAGCAGCTTACGCAACAGCGGCAGCACCTGTATCTGCGACAGCAGGGTATACTTCGCTGCCGTGCCGCCGCTACCGATCTTCACGGTGTAGGCCTCGTCCCTCAGCACGCGGAACATATCTTCATCCGTCGTATCGTCGCCGATACACAGGATAAAGTCGGGCTGGAAATGGCGCACCAGCTTTTTGGCGGTAGCGCCCTTGTCAATGCCCATCAGGCGCACTTCCAGTACCTTGTTGCCGTCGATCACCTGCAGCGGCGTATTGGTCGTAAGCTGCAGCAGGCTGTTGCGGAGTTCACGCGAGCGGTTAAAGCCCAGGTCGGGATGGGTATTACGGTAGTGCCAGGCCAGGGTGTTTCCCTTTTCTTCGATGAAGGAGCCCACGCAGCGGGTCACAAACAACTCCAGCAGCGGGCGTATCGACTCTTTCCATTCGGGTGACACGGTTACCTGCTGCTGCCACTCCCCGTTCTTATACTTGATCAGGGCACCATGTTCGGCCACCAGGCTCAGGGGCAGGGACCCCAGCCACTTGTCCAGTGTGTCGGCATCGCGGCCGCTGATGATCACCACTTCGTTCAGCGGATCGTCCGATAATTGCCGCAGCAGGTCCAGCAATTCCTTGCCGGGGGTAGCCAACGTAGGAAGCTTCTGGTAAGGTGCCAGCGTGCCGTCGTAGTCCAGCAGGATACAGCGACGGCCGGCGGCCTGGAATTCCTCCATCATCTGGCTGATCGCCGCATTGTCGAACACGTTCACCTGCTGCTTTCGCTGCTCTTCCCGCGCGGCCTTAAGTGTGTCGAGGAAGTCGTTGATCCATTTCTCCACATTGTACTCCGCTAATCGCTTTTGCATGTACGACAGGCGGGTACGCTGTTCCTGTATCGGCATGCTCAGGGCCGTCGCTATGGCATCCGCCACTTCACCCGAGTCGGTAGGATTCACCAGCAGCGCCTCGTTCAGCTCGGAGGCGGCCCCGGTAAGCTCACTCAACACCAGCACGCCCTTATCAATGCAGGAAGCTATATATTCTTTGGCTACCAGGTTCATCCCGTCCCTCAGCGGCGTGATCAGGGCCACGTCTGCCGATTGGTACAGGGCACAGAGCTCGTCGAAGTCCAGGTGGTTATATCGGTAGATCAGCGGCTGCCACTGCAGGGTGGAGAATTTACCATTGATGGCACTCACCCGCTCCTCGATCTCTTTTCGTCTTTCGGCGTAGGTAGGAATAAACTCCCGTGAAGGCACTACATTCAATATGAACACTACTTTCTCGCGCCACTCGGGGTTGCGCTCTAAGAATTCCTCGAAGCCCTGCAACCGGTAACTCAGCCCCTTCGTGTAGTCCAGGCGGTCCACCGAGAATATGATCTTCTGGTTAAAGAAACGCTCTTCCAGCGAAGTACTGATATTAGCCACCAGGTCATTGGTGATCTGGTCGCGGAACTTCTGGTAGTCGATACCTATAGGGAACAGGTCCGCTTTGATCACACGGCTCTGGTAATGGATCGTGTTGAACTGGTTTTCTACCGACAGGATCATCTTCGCCGACTGGATAAAGTGCTGCACATAATCATGGGTGTGAAAACCAATGAGGTCAGCACCCAGCAGTCCTTTCAGGAGGTCTTTCTTCCAGCCCGTCGGCAGCAGGCGGAAGATCTCGTAAGAAGGGAAAGGTATGTGCAGGAAAAAGCCGATGCTCGCCTCGGGCAGGCGGTCGCGGATCATCTGCGGCAGCAGCATCAGCTGGTAGTCGTGCACCCAGATGATATCGCCTTCCTGGTAGACGCTGAGGATTTTATCCACAAACGCATCATTGGCCTTTACATAGGCATCCCAATACTCTTTTTTAACCTCTACCAGCGAAGGGAAATAGTGGAAAAGGGGCCACAAAGTAGAATTGGAAAAGCCATTGTAGTAGGCTTCATACACCTCCCTATTTATAAATACCGGGGCCAGTTCAAAGTCTTCCTGTATAGCCCCCATATCCTCCACCACCTGCCAGTCTTCGGGGCTGGCATCCACACTGCCGATCCATATGCGGCGTTCAAACGCCTGAATGCCACTGCCTTTCTTCTCGAAATAGCTCTTCAGGGCTGAGACCAGGCCACCGGAGCTCTGCCTTACCACGATATCCTCGCCCACTTTGTCTATGGAAAAAGGGGCCCTGTTTGAAATAACCAATAGTCTAGCCATATACGAGCAATCATCTTATACCTGAGGTAAAGTCCAAAAATTGGACCACCTGTGCAGCGGACGATACTTATGCACTCAGCGGCTGACTATTGTATTTCAATTATTTACCTTCCGACTTTAGCCGCTTATCCACCGAAAGGCCAAACTTATCGGCGGTTTCCTGTGCCAGGGGATAGCCGGCATCGGCATGGCGGATCACCCCCATGCCGGGGTCATTACGAAGAACACGGGAAAGACGGGCGGCGGCTTCGTCGGTTCCATCGGCAACGATCACCATGCCCGCATGAATAGAGTAGCCCATGCCTACACCGCCCCCGTGGTGCAGGCTCACCCAGGAGGCACCGCCGGCCGTGTTCACCAGGGCGTTCAGGATGGGCCAGTCTGCCACGGCATCGCTGCCGTCCATCATGGCTTCGGTTTCCCGGTTGGGTGAAGCCACAGATCCCGTGTCAAGATGGTCGCGGCCAATGACGATAGGCGCTTTTACCTTACCGGTGCGCACCAGTTCGTTGAAAGCCAGCCCTGCCTGCTCCCGCTCGCCCTGCCCCAGCCAGCAAATGCGTGCGGGCAGTCCCTGGAAAGCGATCTTTTCCTTCGCCAGCTTCAGCCAGCGCTGCAGCGAAACATTGTGGGGGAATAAGCCGGCAATGACTTCATCGGTCACCGCAATATCTGCCGGGTCTCCACTCAGGGCTGCCCAGCGGAAAGGACCCTTTCCTTCGCAGAACAACGGGCGTATATAGGCAGGTACGAAGCCCGGGAAGTCAAAAGCGTTTTGCAGGCCCCGCTCTTTAGCACGGGCGCGGATGTTATTGCCATAGTCGAAGGTCACTGCCCCGCGCTTCTGCAGTTCGAGCATGAGTTCCACGTGGCGGTACATGGAGTTATAGGCGTATTCCAGGTATTGATCCGGGGCCTCCTCGCGCAGTACCTTAGCTTGCTCGTAGGAGATCTCGTGCGGCCAATAGCCCACCAGCGGGTCGTGTGCAGAGGTCTGGTCGGTCAGCGTGTCGGGTGTGATGCCCCGCTCCAGCAGCCGCTCCAGCAGGTGCACGGCATTGCAAACCACGCCAATGGATAGAGGCTGTCCTTCTTTCCTGGCCTCCAGCGCCCTGTCAATGGCTTCATCTATATCCTCCACCAGCACATCGCAGTACCGGGTCTCCAGCCGTTTCTCTATGCGCCAGCGCTCCACTTCGGCCGCCAGGCACACGCCCCCGTTCATCGTAATAGCCAGGGGCTGGGCACCGCCCATGCCTCCCAGGCCTGCCGTCACGTTCAGCGTTCCTTTCAGTGAGCCGCCAAAATGCTTTTCGGCTACGGCAGCAAAGGTCTCGTAGGTACCCTGCACGATGCCCTGCGAACCGATATAGATCCAGCTGCCGGCAGTCATCTGCCCGTACATCATCAGGCCCTTTTTCTCCAGCTCGTCGAAATGCTGCCAGTTGGCCCACATCGGTACCAGTTGCGAGTTGGACAACAGCACCCTGGGTGCATCGGGATGGGTCTTCATAATGCCCACCGGCTTACCGCTCTGGATCAGCAGGCTCTCGTCATTCTCCAGGATCTTAAGGGATGCAATGATCTTATCGAGGGCTTCGAAGTTGCGCGCGGCCTTCCCCCTCCCGCCGTACACGATCAGGTCGTCGGGACGCTCGGCCACCTCGGGATCCAGGTTGTTGAGCAGCATGCGCAGCGCCGCTTCCTGTATCCATCCTTTACAGTTTAACTGGGACCCGGTTGGCGTCTTGTATTTTACCGGGTCGTATTTGGTGAAGGTCTTTGTAGTCATATAGCAAGATTTTTGTCGTTACTTATTATTTAGGGGAATGTTCCCAATAGGCGGAACAAAGTTCCTCCCTGATCTCTTTACAATCCAAACTGGGCGAAGTTCCCATTCAATTCCACGCCTTTCGCTTTGGCAAAGGCGGTCACGCGGTCCACAAAGGAGAAGTCGCCGATGATGCCGTTAATGGCATTGATATCGTCGGCAAAGATGCGGTCCTCCTCGGCAAAGCTTACCTTCTCGCGCACGATATCATGGGCATACTCCAGCACCGCGCTGCTCTTCAGCGGTCGGCGGAACTCGATGGCCTGGCAGGCACTCAGGAGCTCGATGGCCAGTATATATTCCAGGTTGTCGAGCACCCTATTGAGCTTGCGCCCGCTGATGCTGCCCATGCTCACATGGTCCTCCTGCCCCAGCGAAGTGGGTATAGAGTCGGCGCTGCTCGGGAAACAAAGGGTCTTGTTCTCCGTCACCAGGGCGGCCGTCGTGTACTGCGGGATCATAAAGCCGCTATTAAGGCCTACGTCGCGCATGAGCAGCATAGGCAAGCCCCACTTCCCTTCCAGCAGCAGGTAGCAGCGGCGGTCCGATATGTTGCCCACTTCCGATGCGGCAAAGCAGGCATAATCAAGGGGCAGGGCCAGGGGCTGGCCGTGGAAATTACCCCCGCTGATGGTATCATCTTCGCCAAATACGATGGGGTTATCGGTCACGGCATTGGCTTCAATTTCGGTCA
>DASWYM010000451.1:0-10232 GCA_036404975.1 Chitinophagaceae bacterium | reverse complement strand
TGTAAAGCACGGCATAGGCTCCCGGGCGATGCCGGTAAGTGATGCCGTCTTCCTGTACACCAAATACGGGTGTGTCTTTGTGCTGTTCCTTTCTGTTCATGCTCCTTTCGCTTGTTTCAGGTTATGTCTAAATGACCCAATGACTTTTGCTCGCAGCTCGTAGCTAGAAGCTCGCAGCTTCTCAGACCCTCTCCCTGCGTTCGCCCACCTGCTGGCGCCACATGGCGTAGTACAGTCCCTTCTGTTGCAGCAGTTCCCCGTGGGTGCCGATCTCCGCCATCTTACCTTTTTCCAGCACGTAGATTACGTCGGCATGCATGATGGTCGAAAGGCGGTGGGCGATCAGGATAGTGATCTGCTCGCGCGCCGCCGAGATCTCGCGGATGGTATTGGTGATCTCTTCTTCGGTCAGTGAGTCCAGGGCCGAAGTGGCCTCGTCAAAGATCAGCAGCCGAGGGTGGCGCAAGAGGGCGCGGGCAATGGAGATGCGCTGCTTTTCACCACCTGACAGCTTCATACCGCTTTCGCCCAGCAGGGTATTGATGCCCTGGGGCGAGCGGGCGATCAGGCCCTCCGTGGAGGCTTTGCGCAGGGCATCGATGATCTCCTCGTCGCTGGCCTCGGGCTTCACGAACAGCAGGTTCTCCTTGATGGTGCCGGCAAAGAGCTGCGTGTCCTGTGTGACAAAGCCGATCTGCCGCCGCAGCTCGTTGTAGCGGATGTCGGTGGACAGCTCATTGTTGAAATAGATGTCGCCCGACACTGGCTTGTACAATCCTACCAGCAGCTTCACCAGTGTGCTCTTGCCCGAGCCCGAGGGGCCCACAAAGGCAATGGTTTCGCCGGTCCTCACGCTGAACGAGATACCGTCGATGGCGTTGTGCAGGGCGGTCTTGTGGTGGAATACCACGTTGTCGAACGAAAGGCTTTGCAGGTCACCGATCTCCACGGGGTGCTCGGGGCGCTGCTCCACGGGCTTGGCCATCAGCGTATCGAAGTTCTGCACCGAAGCCTCCACCTCGCGGTACTGCAGGATGATGTTGCCGATGTCCTGCAGGGGCCCGAAGATGGCCGTGGAAATAAACTGCATCGTGATCAGTTCGCCGGTGCTCAGCACGTTGCGGAAGATGAGCCACAGCAGGATAAAGAGGATCGACTGGCGCAGCAGGTTCAGCGTCGTGCCCTGCAGGAACGACAGGGTGCGCACCCGGCGCACCTTGGTCATCTCCAGGTCGAAGATCTTCTGGGTCTGCCCGCGCAGCCGGCGGATCTCCGGGAAGGTGAGGCCCAGGCTCTTGACCAGCTCTATGTTGCGCAGGCTCTCGGTGATCACCCCGCTCATGCGGTTGGTCTCGCGGTTGATTGAGCGCTGCACGGTCTTGATCCGCTTGGAGAGCAGCCCGGTGAGCGAACCCAGCACCAGGATGCCGATCACGAACACCGGGATGAGCATCCAGTTCTTGGTGATGCTGTACCAGATCAGAAACCCGATGCCCACCACTGACGAGAACACCACGTTGATAAAGGAAGTGACAAAGCGCTCGGTGTCAGTCTTCACCTTTTGCAGCACCGAGAGGGTCTCGCCGCTGCGGCTTTCCTCGAACTCCTGGAAGGAGAGGCGCAGGGTCTGCCGCAGGCCTTCGTTAAAGATCTGCATGCCAAAGCGGGCCACCGCCAGCCGGGTAGTGTATTCCTGGAAAGCCTTGGCCAGGCGGGCCAGTAGCGCCACTCCAATGGCAATGCCCAGCCAGTACAGTACACCTTCGATCAACTGGTCCTGGGTGCGGCTGCCCCGGTTGGTGGCATAGTCGTCGATGATCTTTCCGAAGATCACCGGGTCAATAAGGCTGAGCAACTGGGCGATGGCTGCCAGTAGGAGGGACAATAGAATAAGCGACCGCTGGGGCCGGAGATACTTCCAGAGAACCTGCATAGCCCTACCCGAACAAAAATGGGACCGGTAGCTCCGCGCTGGGTGATAAAGGAAGGAATACACCCGGGTATCGGAATTAACAGTGACGTACAACGCTTTACAGGTAGCTCTTCAGCAAAGGCCTGACCGTCATTGCAACTTTTTATGATGACGGTCATGGTGCAGAATAAATATGTGAAATAATTTTAACCTAACTATCTCCTCCTCCCCCTGTAAACTGTAGGACCAATACACTAAAAACTTCCAAATCCCACGTCGCAGGTAAACCAACAACCCGTTTTTGAGCCGGAGGCCCTTTGTCGTAACCATTTTGTTCACCAAAATTTTCTATCATGAAAGCACCCATCTTAAAAACTGCTCTAATGTTAGCCGTCACCTCACTCGTATTCAGCTGCCAAAAAGAAGTTTCGGATCTTTCTTCAGAGGCTTCATTGGAAACCAAAGCGGCCGTTGCCAAAGATCAGATTAGGGAATTTGATCTGGCCGGTAAAATGGAAACTTATACCTCTTTGGTTCCAGACATCGACGGGGGATGGGCAGGTGGTCTCTTGCCTGCATGGTACCCCGGAAGCGGTGAAGGCACTTTAAGTCATGTAGGCCGTTTTACAACCGTTTTTAATCAATATGCCTGGCAGGTAGAAGGCGTAGGCGCAAGAGGTGAGGCCTATCCACTTACTGCGGACGCATTTTTAATGTTAGCAGACCTGGGCATTTATCCTCCCGATAATACAGGAACTGTCTTCTTTGATAAACAAGGCAATTCTATCTGGAGTAATGGTACCTATACCTATATATTCGAAACGGACCGGGAAGACCGTTTAATTGTGCAAGCCGTATTGAACATCTTTGGCGGTTCAGGGAAATATGCCGATGCTTCCGGTCACTTGATCCTCAATGGGTATACCGATATTATGTATACGCCGGACCCGGCTGAACCGGATACAAGGGATGTGTTTGAAATTACCGGACATATTAAGTATTGATCAATATAGGAGAAAATAGCGATATCGGGAGTTGCAGGCGTCACATGTATAGCTATTGAATCACCAAAATACACAGCCCAAATAAAAAAGCGAATACCGGGACCTTGTACGAAGTTTCCTGTATTCGCTTTGCAGTATCGGTATTTACCTGCTACCTGTGCTTGATGGTCGTTACACTGTCCCCATCGCGCAAATTGTCGTGTTTATTGTCCTCGTCGTCACTGCGCTGCGGGATCACTGGCTCGCCGTCGCGGCCCACCTGCACAAAGGCATGATCGGTATTCTTCAGGGGCGCCTGCTGTTCTTCGAGACGGTCGCGGTGGGGTTGCTGGTCTTTGTTCTGCTTATCCATAACTATAGTTTTTTGTAGATAAAGAACAAGAATACCGTGCCATTCTCTGCAGTTTAAGGCTTGCTCGGGCGCAACTCCAGCCTCCGCCCCGTGCCCGCCGGCACAATCGAGAGGTAGAGGGTCAGCTTACCGCCGGTGAGCTCTTCCTGCCCCACGTTGTCGATGGGCAGGTAGGTGAGGGTGTCCCGCGCGGTCGTCACCGTAGTGGAGAAGTAGGGGAAGGTGCTGGCCACGCTGACAGAGCGGCTCGTTTCCCCGGCCCGGAGGCCGTCGAGGGTGATAGTAGTATCGCGGAAACGGGCCTGCAGCTGCGTGAAGTCCTCGCCCGAATCGTTGCGGAAGCGCACCTGCACTCCCTTTTGGCTGGCGCATGACGTGCCTAAAATCATTACTAATATCAGAAGGGTTAAAACCTGTCTCATGTTGCTATCCTCCTTTTATTAAAGTTACAAACATTCAGGGCGGCAAGCTTCGCGCCGGTATCCAGGGATGGCAGGATCTGGCCTTTTACAGTCACAAACGTCTCTTATTTAGGCCACAGGCTGGGCGTCAGCAAGGCCTGCTACGCTTTTAACCCCTCTATAAATCCTATATGACGGGTATCCAACCAGTATTAGATCAGTATCTATATAGATACCGGTTATATACTGGTCAGATACTGGTTTGATACTGGTCGGATACTGGTCATCTATACAGGAGCCCTGGATGAAAAGGGAGAAGAACGGAGGACAAAGGACATTCAAAAGAGAGTTTCGGCTCCTTTGCAGTCCCGTAGAGTATGGATTACAAAACTCCCGGAGGCTTAGTAAGCCCGCCCTCCGGGAGGCATCGCCAATGACTCAATGGCCTAATGACCCAATGACCCTCTTTCACTTCTCACGTTTGCCGTCTCACGTTTTAACGCCCTTTTGCTTCCCCATTTGCCTAAAAACCGTTACTTCGCTGCGCAATGCTCAAAAAGATCGACTGGTACATCCTGCGGCAGTTTTTCGCCACCTTCGTGTTCAGCATGCTCCTCTTTACGGTGAT
The DNA here is from genome assembly GCA_036404975.1 of Chitinophagaceae bacterium. GTDB lineage: Bacteria > Bacteroidota > Bacteroidia > Chitinophagales > Chitinophagaceae > Flavisolibacter. Next base: position 5,935 of record DASWYM010000451.1, on the reverse strand, counting down.
CGCCGTGGCGGTGGACAGCTCCGAAAAGACCGACGACTTCGTGAAGTCGGGGCTGAGCACCTCGCAGATCATCACGCGCTACTACCTGGGTTTTGTGCCCTACATCTGGGGGCTGCTCTACCCGCTGTTTGTGTTCATTGCCGTCATCTTTTTTACCAGCCGCATGGCTACCCGGTCGGAGATCGTGGCTATTATTGCTACCGGCACCACCTACAACCGCTGGCTGCGCACCTACCTGGTAGGCGGGATTTTCCTGGCGGTCGTGCTGTGGTTTGCCGCCCGTTACGGCATCCCCAAGGCCAACGAGATCCGCTCCAACTTCCAGAGCACCTATATCGACAGCAAGACCGACCCTTCGAAGGGCTATACGGGTAATACCTCGTATTATTTCCGCTCCGACACCACCACCTATGTGGGGCTGCGCTATTTCGACACCGCTTCCAAATCGGGCGGGGGCTTTTTCCTCAACCGCCTCAAGGGCAACAAGCTGGTGCTGAACCTGCGTGCCGAAAGCATCCGCTGGGAGGAGAAGGGGAAGACCTGGAAGCTCACCGGCGTGGTAGAGCGCAAGGTGGACAGCGCCCGCGAGACCGTGCGCCAGGTGCCCGAGATGACCATGAAGCTCAATTTCTCACCCCGCGAGCTGCGCCGCGACTATTACCTGAAAGACAAACTGAGCACTCCAGAACTGGTACGGGTGATCGAAATGGAGGAATTGCGCGGCAACGAAGGCCTGAGTGCCCTGCAGGTGGAGCGCTACCGCCGGTCGGCTACGCCTGCCTCGGTGGTGCTGCTGACCCTGATCGGGGCCATTATTGCCGGGCGCAAAACCAGGGGGGGGAGTGGCCTGCACCTGGCCATCGGTATTGTCATTGCCGCCTCCTTCCTGCTGCTGGACCGCTTTTCCACGGTGTTTTCCGTCAAGGGCGACCTGCCGCCAGTGATCGCGGCCTGGATCCCCAACTTCATCTTCACCTTCGTTGCCATTTATTTCTACCGGAGCGCACCGAAGTAAGCTTTGAGCTTTTAGCTGCGAGCTACGAGCTAGGTCATTGGGTAAATAGGTCATTGAGTCATTAGAATCCCCAAATTCCAATGAATTCCCATTCCTCCTAATTCCCAATCCTAATTCCTAATCCCTTGTCATAAGACTGTCTCTTTCCCTTCTTTTTACACACCGAGTGTGGGCGGGGAGCGAATTGCTCCATTACATTTTGCGGGCAAGGGGTCATTCTATAACTTTATCGCGATTAACACACGCTACTTTACACTAGAGAAAAAAAGTACAATGGGTATAATAAAAGAACGGTTTAAAGAAAAAGCCGACGCCCTGGCAGGCGAGATCAAGGATATTTTAAAAGAGCATGGGAACAAGGTAATAGGCGAGGTGCAGTTGTCGCAGGCATACCAGGGTATGCGCGGCATCACCGGCCTGGTGACCGAAACCTCGCTGCTGGATGCGCAGGAAGGCATCCGTTTCCGCGGCCATTCCATCCCTGAACTACAGGAAAAGTTGCCCAAAGCCAAGGGCGGCACCGAACCCCTCCCCGAAGGGCTGTTCTACCTGATGCTAGTGGGCGAGCTACCGACCGACGAGGATGTGCAGCACCTGACCTCCACCTGGCAGCGCCGCAGCCACGTGCCCAACCACGTATTTGCTACCATTGAGGCCCTGCCTGTATCGGCGCACCCCATGACGCAGTTCGTGACCGCGGTGATGGCCCTTCAAACAGAAAGCCAGTTCCAGAAGCGCTATGCTTCGGGCATGAATAAGAAGGATTACTGGGATGCCGTCTTCGACGACTCCATGGACCTCATTGCCCGCCTGCCCCGCGTGGCGGCGTACATTTATCGCCGTAAGTACAAGGGCGGCGAACATATCCAGCCCAACGGCCTGCTGGACTGGGCCGGCAACTTCGCCCACATGCTGGGCTACGAGGACGAAGGCTTTTACGAGCTGATGCGCCTCTACATGACCATTCATGCTGACCACGAAGGTGGTAACGTTTCGGCCCACACTACCCACCTGGTAGGCTCGGCGCTGAGCGACCCCTATTTGAGCTATGCCGCCGGCATGAACGGCCTGGCGGGCCCTCTGCACGGACTGGCCAACCAGGAAGTGATCAAGTGGATCTTCGAAATGCGCGAAGAGCTGAAGACTGAACTACCCACCAAAGAACAGATTGCCGAATACGTGCAGCAAACCCTGAGTTCCGGTAAGGTGGTGCCCGGCTACGGACACGCCGTGCTGCGCAAGACCGACCCCCGCTTCAGCGCGCAGATGGAGTTTGGTAAGAAGCACATGCCCAACGACCCGCTGGTGCAGACCATCTGGAACGTGTACGAGACGGTGCCGCCCATCCTGCAGTCGCTGGGAAAGATCAAGAACCCCTGGCCCAACGTGGATGCCCATAGTGGGGCATTGCTGGTGCATTACGGCATGGTGGAGTACGAGTTCTACACGGTGCTCTTTGCCGTTAGCCGTGCGCTGGGTGTGCTGGCCTCTCTGTGCTGGGACCGCGCCCTCGGCTTCCCGCTGGAGCGCCCCAAGTCGGTGACTACCGACCAGGTGAAGAAGTGGATCAAAGGTGAAGACGAGATCTGGGGAGAATAGGACCGTGAGACGGGAGACGTCAAACGTGAAAAAGATCTCCGGGCATACTTTATAAGCAAAGCCCTCAGTAGATGATACTGAGGGCTTTTTATGTAGAATAAGATTTTGGTTAGGTTGCTTTGTGCGGGCACTCCCTTTTAGGGATTGGTAGTTTAAAAGAAATGATCTAATGCCTTAAGGCTAATGGGTTTTTCCCAGATGGTCAGTTTGGAGCCATCGAGTTCGTCGGGCATGGTGGGGCGGAAGGCACTTATGAGGTGGAAGTGCACGTTGGGGTGGTTGCGGTACATTTCCGGTAACTTATCCCATCCCAGCCCGTCGGGGAGGTTGTAGTCTATAAAGAGATAGTCCGGTACGATTTCATTGAGACGCTTCATGCCGTCTTGCAGTGTGTGGGCGATGTGTACCTCGTAGTTCTTACGCAGGAAGTACGACTTCATCAGCAAGCACAAGTCCACTTCATCGTCTATGATCAGCACCTTTTTGCGTATGGCCATTTCTGAAATTAGTTAATACGTTACTGTAATTATTATACCAAACTACTGAATCACAAGCCGTTCAAATCTATGAAGATAATGCTTAGCGTGTAGATTTTTTTACTCAGGGCTCGGGTGGATTTGCAGGGGGGTGAATAGAGGCGGGTACTGCAGGGTTGGTATGATTATTTAAAACATTGCAGCAACAGTTATTCATCAAATTAAAATACGCTGAGTTATGACTACGAGAACAAAGATCATTTTAGGCCTGGTTGGCGGTGTAGCACTGGGAGTAGGAATTGGTTTATTGCTGGCTCCCGAAAAAGGTGTAGACCTGAGGAAAAAGTTAGGTGATACTGCTGGCGGATGGGCAGATCAGCTGGGTGATATCTTTGCCAATGCCAAAGGGGAAATGCAAAACCTGAAAGGTAAGGGTACAAGAGCCGCTTCTGATCTGGCTAACAAATTCAGCAGAACCAAAGAGAGCTACAGCTAACTACGGAAAGCAGGTTTGAGATACAACCTGCTTTTCTTTTTTCTCTTTTTCGATTTACCGACTATATCATTCCCACATGGAAGAAGTAAGAACCGATACCACCCACGATACGCATCACGGATTAAAGGAAAGTGCCGCGCGGCTGAAGACCAATGTCGGCGATTATGTACATACCTATATAGAGTTGACAAAGGCCAAGGTTACCCAGGGTGCTTCAACGGCAGCTTCGGGAGCGGCCATTGGTGTGGCGGCCCTGTTCCTTGGAATATTCTTCCTGCTGTTTCTTTTTTGCGGAGTAGCTTTCTGGGTAGGTGATCTGATAAACAGCAGAGCTGGTGGCTTCTTTATCGTGGCCGGCTTCTTTTTGCTCTTGGTGGTGTTGATCTTTGCGCTGCGCAAAAAAGTGATTGTTCCCGCCATTCGTAATGCCATTATCAGTAAAGTATATGAACAATAGGAAAATAAAGACTTACGAGGACCTGGAAGAAGAAAAGCACCGGCTGATGGGTATACTGAGAACCCAGGAAGACCTGATCAAAGACGACCTGGCAGGCGTGCGCGAAGGCTTGAAACCGTTCAGCAATGCCGTTAATGTGATTAATAAAATGGCCACCCGCGACAATACTGCCCCGGTTATGAACTTCGGGCTCGAAATGGGCATCGACCTGTTGGTGCGCAAGGTGATGCTGAAGCGAGCCGGCTGGTTTGCCAAGATCGTGGTGCCGTTCCTGGTAAAGAACTATTCTTCGCACATTATCGGCGAGGAGAAACGCGAGGCGTTGATGAAGAAAGTGAAGAGCATTTTTCGCAAGATCCGCCCCAGCGAAGGGCCTCCCCCGGATATGCAGCAGGAGCACCGTCCTGGTGCTTAGCAACAAACCAAATGAACCACCTTTGCGGTGGTTTTTTTATGGCCGGCATACAGCCCTATTATAGCTGAAGCAGGAATAGGTTTCGGTGTTTTTGCCGGATGGCGGCGATTGCTGCCAGACTGTAGGAGCCTTTTCTGCAGAGGCTTCCGCCATTATGGTGGCGCTAATTACGCCGCTGTAGAAGATGTTCCAGTATAACTCCCGTAATGAGGAAAAATATGCGTATCCGGCGCTTCCAGGAAAGGCAAATAAAAAGGTACGGTTTTTTCATAACCTACTGGGAAACAACGATAGCCGGATACAAAAACAAAAGGTTATGATTACACCCCAAAACGGTCCCGGTTCCCGGGGCAACCAGCCAGGAAAAAAGGATTATCATAAGGACTATGATAGCACGGCTGACCAGACCCCGGCCAGGGAAGGTGGTGATGACGCCATAGCGGATTCCTCACCCAGCGATAGCCGGTTGGACGAAAAAGTAGTGGTTAACACGCAACGAGAGCATAAGGCCGTGAACACGCCTTCGCAAACAGCCGCTCATCCCAGTGAGTTGGAAGGAAGTGATGAAGATGTGATCTGAGGGCTGTGCAGGCGAAGGAAGGAATAATTGAGCAGGAAGGATTTGAAACTTGTAACCTCCTGGTTAGTGATGGATTTTAGGTGGATGTGATAAAGAAATGGCCAGGAGGTTTTTTTTATGCAACAGTAGTGTGACAATATATTGAAAGCAGTGTAGCGAGATTTGTCGTTGGTAGGGTTTAGAAAAAAATGCCTGTTCGAAAGAGCGGGCATTTTTTATGGCCTTATGGCGGCCCGGGGATATAAAAAAGGTGTAGCTTAAACTACACCTGAAAAGACTTTGGGGATTTAGACAACTAAGCTTTAGTCAACCCTTCTGAAGCCACCTGCGATCAAGCTTAATACAAACAGTACTAAGAAGATAAAGAATAGGATTTTAGCAATTGAGGCGGCACCTGAAGCAATACCTCCAAATCCAAAAATCGCTGCTATAATAGCAACCACCAGGAAGATAACTGTCCAACGTAACATAATAAAAGTTTTATAAGGTTAACAAATCTTCACTACAGTTAATTAAAGAACCGTACCAATCCGCATTCGGAGCAGTTTTTTTGATAAAATGGCTAAAGTTTTTTAATGAGGAAAAAATTCCACTACTCTGCAGCAGAACGAACTCCATCAACTCTTTAGGGTTTTGGTACGATTTTGTTCCTATACTCCGTAACCAGCAGTTGATAGTTATGATTCTCAATCACGGCAATATAAACAGAATGGATGGTGTTCGGGCTCATACATCTGCCAATTTCACGGGCACTAATGGTCCTTCGGTACCCTTAGCCGGGCGCCCAGGACAGGGCATGCGTAAATCCGACCCTTCTTCTGCAGCAAGGGCGTATAAGTATCCCATTCCATCACTGTTTGATTATCGTACAAAGCCAAGAGAGTACGACATTTTCTA
>DASWYM010000450.1:0-18712 GCA_036404975.1 Chitinophagaceae bacterium | reverse complement strand
CTTGGAAACGCCATGGAACAACACGAGGGTAAGTGCGGCGATCACCGTCACCGGGGTACCTACAGCACCCATCAGGATCATAAGGGCCAGCAGGGCTATGGTGGAATGCGCGAGAATACGTTTAAAGTTGTCCTGCGACAGGGCACCTACCGCCGAAGCGGCAAACACAAAACCCGTAAGGGCGATCACCACCCACGCTACGGATGTATCCTTCAATGCCGGCGAGAGGCGCAGTATAATAAAGGGGGCGATCTTTACCATGGTGGACGAGTGCAGCAGGGCACTCACTGGTGTGGGTGCCACCATGGCTCCCAGCAACCATTTGCTGAACGGCATTTGTGCCCCTTTGATAAGGGCAGCGATGCACATCAGGGCCAGCGGCACCAGGATCGTTGGGGCCGAAGCCTGCGCAAGCAGGTTGGTAAAAGTGATGGCCCCATAGTTATGATAGCTCATGAAAATAAGAACCACCAGGATTGCCAGGCCGCCCAGCTGGTTCATCCATAAAGCCGTCAGGGCGTTCTTCACCGATACCTCGTCTTTGCGAAAAGCTATCAGTAAGAAGGAAGCCAGCGTGGTCAGCTCGAAGAACAGGAAGAAGTACTCCAGGTTGTCAGAGGACACCAGCAGGTTCATTACGGCAATAAACCAGAACAATATGGAAAGGAAGTACTTTTTACGTAAAGCACTGCACGATTCTTCCTCGATATACTGCAACGAAAAGATCGTGATAATGCTGCTGATGACGTTGACCAGTAGGAACATAAAGAGACTCAACTTGTCCACCAGGAACTGCGGTGCGTTTTCGGCTGCACCCTCGCTCAATATATAGACCAGGGCACCCAGCTGCAGCAACGTCATCAGGCCCACCAGTAGGCTCTTGCGGCGCACGGCGACCCAGCCAAAGAAAAGGAGTAGCGCCACATCGGCAGTGGCCACCACCTCATTTACGTAATGAGGCACACCAAAACGGTAAGGCTCATCAACCGAGAGGTAGAGGTAGACCGATACGGCGGAAAGAATAATAGCAGTGGCAATCACAAGTACCCTTGTAACAGGTTTGGGTAAGATCAACACTAAGCCACTGACAAGCACAGGCAGAACAAACAAGCTGCTGATAAGCGGATCCATGGCGAGGGTTTTGATTTGAAGCAATAAGGTTAGCAAGAAAACGGGGCTTTTCGTATGATGGCAGTCAGCAACAATGATGATATCCATTGGCTTACCAGCGCCTCCTGTCATGGATGCGCACATACTTCAGGCGTCCCCTTTACATAGTTTATCCTGGGAGAACCTCGAAGTCCTCTGGCTCCTCTAATAGCACTTCGGCAATACGTTCCTGCTGCATGGCCGGCAGTACGTTTTCCCTAAAGAAACCTAGGGCGGCACTCAGGTTACTCTCCGCTTCAGGACTGAGGCCACAGTGAAGCTCCCATGCTACACCGTAAATGGCAAGGACATAAGCGGCAGGGTATTTATGGAACAGTGTATTGGTGAGGTACACAACAGCACCCGGGTCGAGGGCATGCGTTGTAAACGAATAGGGACCGGCGGGCACGCAAGGCGTGATCTCAAACCCTTCCCGGATCACCTCCTGGGAGGCATCCACAAAAATCACCGTATCGTAGGCGGCGATGAGATCGGCATCTTCCACCTGCAGCTGGTAGCGATATTCGTAATCCAGGAAATGATAATTACCATCGGTTATTGCTTCCACGAAGCTCCACCCGAGGCCATCATCGCCCCGGCCGCAGTTGCCGATACCCACTAATAATATTTTACGCTCCTCAGGCTTTGTATCGCTCATCCACCAGTTCTCCTTCATGGTTATAGATTTCAGCTTTTAGGGGCATCCTGCCTATTGCATGCGTGGCACAGCTCAGGCAGGGATCATAGGCACGGATGGCTACTTCCACCTGGTTGAGCATGCCGTCGGTGATGGTGCCCTTCCGGTTAATTACATTTTTTACTACCCACCGCACGGCGGCATTCATGGCGTCGTTGTTGTTCGTTGTAGACACGATCAGGTTGCAACGGGTGATCATGCCTTTTTCATCCACTTCGTAGTGGTGCGTAAGGGTACCGCGCGGTGCTTCTATAACACCGATGCCTTTCAGTCGCGGGATACCGGTGCGCACCAGGTCGTCACCCATCAGCTCTTCATCGTGCAGGAGCTCTTTCATGGCTTCGGCGCAGTGCAGAATCTCGATCAGCCTGGCCCAGTGGGAGTACAGGGTGGAATTGTTGACTTTTTTGCCGGTAAAGGCCACAAACTCCTGCCGGGCTTTTTCAGCTAGCGGCGTAGGAATAAAGCTGCACATATTGATTCGTGCCAGGGGTCCTACCCTGTTCCATCCATTCTCACGCCCAAGCTTTTTTATATAAGGAAACTTCATGTACGACCAACGCTCCACGGCTTCGGAGAAATACTCTTCGTACAGGTCGGCGGGAATATCATCCAGCGTCACACGGCCCTCTGCATCAATGGCCCTCAGCCGGCCGTCGTACAGTTCGAGACCGCCTTTATCAGCCACCATGCCCAGGTGACCGGAAGGAAACTCGGCAAATTCATCAAGAAACTTGCGATTCTTCCCGTGGTATTCCCTCATAAAATCTACGATAGCCTGCGACCATTCAATCATCGTATCAATGCTCTCGATCTTCTTGCCGTCGAGGAAATACTCCCGTTCTTCGGGAGTAAAGGTCTTGTGCACCCCACCCGGCACCGATAAGATCCCATGGATCCGCTTGCCGGCCACGGCCCTGATGATCTCCTGCCCAAACTTCCTCATGGTTATGCCCTTCAACGCTAAGTCGCGGTTTTCTACAGCCACGGCCACCACGTTTCTTTTTTCCACGGGCGCATCCACGCCAAAGAGCAGGTCGGGCGCTGCCAGGTAGAAGAAGTGCAAGGCGTGCGACTGGAACACCTGTCCGTAGTGCATCAACCGGCGCAACTTCGTAGCTGTAGGAGATAGATCAGGCGGATCGATACCCACCAACTGGTCGATAGCCTTAGAAGCCGCCAGGTGGTGGCTCACCGGGCAGATGCCGCACAGCCGCTGCACCAGCACCGGTGCTTCCCAGTAGGGATGCCCTTGTATGAAGCGCTCAAAGCCCCGGAACTCTGTGATGTGCAGGTAGCTGTCCTGCACCTGGCCGTATTCGTCCAAATGAATGGTAACCTTTCCATGACCTTCAACCCGGGTGACAGGGTCTATGATGATTTTCTTGTTCATGATTTGGCCCTCTGTTAGTCGTATTTAAATTCAGAATACAGAATGGAATACTCCTCTCCCCACAGCAGGTTCTTCACCGCTTTCCAGATATGGTTCGGATCAGGCGGACAGCCGGGGATGTAGTAATCGATCTTCACGATCTCGTTACATGGGTACACCTTATCCAGGATTTTGGGCAGATCTTCATGATACGGGATAATATGGCTGCCGGGCTCGTTGGTTATCGAGTTAAGGTATGCCTCTTCGAGGCACTCGCTCAGCGGCACCGTGTTGCGCATGGTAGGAATCCCACCCCATACCGAGCACTCGCCCACGCAAACGAGGATATCGCAGTGTTCGCGGAATTTGCGCAGCGTCTCCACGTTGTCCGAATTGCAACAACCGCCCTCGATGATGCCAAGGTGGCAGCGGGTGGTAAAGTCTTTAATATCGGTCAGCGGCGACTTGTCGAACGACACCAGCTCTATAACGTCCAGCAGCTCTTCATCGATGTCGAGGAGCGACATATGGCAGCCAAAGCAACCGGCGAGCGATGTGGTGGCCACGATCTTCTTATTCATGATCGAGGACCGATGGCCAGCAGGGGTCTTATTCTCATAATTGGGCTGCACGGACTGCATATCGAACCTGCGTTCGCCAAAGGGCTCTACATTGCTCTCGCCCCTGACGATAATGGCGCCCGTCGGGCAGATCTCCATAGCATTGACCGCCTGTTCCTGCGTCAGCAGGGCTTCCTGCCCGTAGTCCACGCCCACGTAGGTATCGTTGCCGCGGTTCTGGTAGGTAAACACTTTTTTGCCCTCTCCGGTCAGCACGTCCACCACGCAGCGGAGGCACTTGATACAGCGGTTGTGCTCCATAATAAGGCGGGTGGGCCGGTAATCAATATCGCGGCTTTTAAACAGGTGCGGGTAGCGGGTGGCAGAAATCCCAAGCTCGTAACCCATATGCTGCAGGTCGCAGTTGCCGCTCTTTTCGCACGCAGGACATACGTGGTTTCCTTCGGCAAACATCATTTCCACCACGGCCTTGCGGGCGTCCAGCAGTTCGGGGGTGGCCACTTCCACTGAAAGGCCTTCGTGCACCTTTTCCGTGCAGGCAGGCGTGTAGCGGCCGTTGATCTTGCAGGTGCACACCCGGCAGGTGCCCAGCGGAGGCTCTATGTGCTCGTAATAGCAGAGCGATGGAATAAAGATGCCGTTTGCCTTGGCTACCTGTACAAGGTTAGCTCCTTCTTCGGCCCGGATACTTTGACCATCGATGGTGATGTTGACCATATTTGCCATAGATCATAGTTTATATTTTTCGTACTCTTTTGTAGCAGCCTCCAGGTCAAACTCCCGGTTGAGGCCGTCGAAATCCTTATCGAGCTTTTGCAGGAAGTAATCACGAAACTTGTCCAGGGCGTAGATAAGACTGTTGGTAGCGGTCTTGCCCAGCCCGCAACGGCTGGTATTTTTGATGATCAGGCCCCAGGCCTTCAGCTCCTGCAGGTCGGCTTCCGTGGCGATGCCGTTGCTCAACTGCTCGAGCTTGCGCTGGATGATCAGGTTGCCGGCCCGGCACGGCGTGCAGATGCCGCAGGATTCGTGCTTAAAAAAGTCGGCATAGTTCATCAGCACCTTCACCAGGTCGCGCTGCCGGTTGAAGATCATAAACGACCCGCCGCAACGCAGGTCCTTACGGGCCAGCAGGTCGAGCATCGATATGCGACGATACTTTTCCTTGATGGAGATGCACTCGCCTGAAGGACCGCTGATCTGTATATAATAGGGATCGTCGGCCTCACAGAGCTCCAGCAGTTCGGCCACCGTCATGCCCCATTCGATCTCGTAGAGCCCCGGTGCCTTGCAGTCGCCCGACACGCTTATTAGTTTGGTACCCGGCGAGCCCGGTATACCCAGTTGCAGGTATTCGGCGGCTCCCATTTCAATAATGCGGGTGGCGGCACAAAAGGTCTCTACGTTGTTGATCACCGTAGGCAGCTGCAAATAGCCGCGCTCTACCGGGAAGAACCACTTGGTGCGCGGCTCGCCGCGCTTGCCTTCCAACGACTCCAGCAGGGCCGTTTCCTCCCCGCATACATAGGAGCCCGCTCCCATCTGGATGCGGATATCAAAATCAAATCCTTTGATCCCGCCGCAGTCGTGTCCCAGCAATCCTGTGGCGCGGTATTTCTCAATGACTTCGTCCAGTTTAGGCTTCAGCCACCAGTACTCCCCGCGCAGGTAAATGATACCCTGCACCGCACCTATGGTATAGCCACACACGATCATGCCTTCCATGAGCGATGCGGGTTGCGTGTTCATCAGCACACGGTCCTTAAAAGTACCGGGCTCGCCTTCATCGGCATTGCAGATAACCACTTTGGGCGTAGCCACCTGCACCCGGGCAGCGTCCCACTTCTTCCATGTAGGATAATAAGCTCCGCCCCTGCCGGCCAGTTCCGACCTCTTCAGTTCATTGATGACTCCTTCCGGTCCCAGGGCCTCCAGCTTGGTCACTGCAGCGCCGGGCACCATCTCGCGGAAGAACAGGCTCTTCTCGGGCATATGGCGTATGTTGTCGGCCGGCGTATCGCAGATCGACTGCGGCGTAGCCCCCGCTTTCAGCTTCGCAATGATATCCTTAACCTTAATGGCATTTAGATTGGTAAAGGGGTAAAAGTTGATTAACGCTGCTGGCTCCTGGTCGCTTAGACCAATACAGGGAGTAGTGAATAGCCCAAAAGTGCCGGTGCGGTCCACCGAGCCGAACGTAGCGCCAGTCTCGCGCTCAAAGGTTTCCCTAATACGGCTAAAACCTTTGATGTCGGACACAATGCTATTATTAAGGTAGATCGTGTACTTGCCGGTAGGACGCCGGTGGAAGAAATGGTAAAACGATACCACGCCTTCCACTTCCACCTCCGCACAGCCGAGCTCGGCCGCAATGGCAATGATGGCTTCGTCGCTGATGTAGCCAACAGAACGTTGCAGCGCCCAGAGCTTGTTGAGCATTTGGGTTCTTAGGGGTTCGGCAAACGCAACGGGAGCAGCCTCGGGAAGGGAGTGTTGCAGAAGAGGGAAATCAACTTTCATAGCTTCAATCCTCCTGGTTAAATGAGTAGACTCTAAACTATTTACTTATAGGCAGGTTTCTCATGACAGCCATCATGCCTTTATGTGTTGATGAGCATGTGGCCGGCGGTTATGCGTCAGGACTGAACGGTTTTCACCCCAGGAATGCACCCTGCTTTCTCCCAAATTGTTGCTCTTCTACTATAGCGGATATCTAAATCTTCAGTCCTGTAACAGTCAGGACAAAGGCATGCTGAACCGTACCTGAACCGCTCCTACTCCGCTCCTGAACCGTATCTGAACCGCCTCTATAAGGGACGGTTCAGATACGGTTTGGATAAGGAACAAATAAGGCACAAATAAGGCGTAGAATGCCCTTTGAAGGGCATCGGGATCGCGTATTATCGTAGGGAGTATATGATGGGATGGAGAAGGAATGCAAAGCGGTACGCCCCTGCTTGCAGCAGGGAATAGCGGCCCCGACTAGGCTATTTAATTCTTTAATCGAGGCAGCCCCCTGCCTGACGACTATCATCTTTTCGGCTGACATAGCCCACCCCTTCTGTTGTTTTAATTAATAATATTTATAGTACAAAACTAAAACCATGAAAAAAATGTCCCTGGCCGCAGCTGCCGTACTGCTGATTCCCTTTGCAAGCCTTGCCCATGAAGGACACGGCGCTACTGAAGGCTTTACCATTACGCATTATTTTGTGGAACCCGTGCACCTGCTGTATACCCTTGCTTTCTTTGTGGCGAGCTACTTCGCAATCAGTTATTACAGAGGAAAGAAAAGAAAGACAGAGAATTAAGCTGCCTCCGGGGCAGTAGCAGCATTGCTGCCTGCTCTTACCATTATCAAATGAACCAAAATATATAGATCATGTGTGCTACCTGCGGATGCGATACCAACAGCCACGCCACGATACAGGAACCGGGTCACAGTCATCATCATTTGCATGAGCGCGATGGTCACGAGCATGCTCATTCCCATCACAAGTCGGTAGTGGAGATAGAACAGGATGTGTTGCACCAGAACAACCTGCTCGCCCAGCGGAACCGAGGCTACTTTGACGCCAAAAACATACTGGCGCTGAACCTGGTCAGCTCGCCCGGCTCGGGAAAGACCACGCTGTTGGAAAAGACCCTGGTGAACCTGAAAGGACAACTGGAATTCGCGGTCATCGAAGGCGACCAGCAAACCACCCACGACGCCGACCGCATTCACGCCACCGGCACCAAGGTGGTGCAGATCAATACCGGCAAGGGCTGCCACCTCGATGCTCACATGGTGCTCCACGCCGTGCAGGGGATGAAGCCTGCGGAGGATTCGGTACTCTTTATTGAAAACGTAGGCAACCTGGTTTGCCCCGCTATGTTCGACCTGGGCGAGAAAGAGCGCGTAGTGATCATGAGCGTGACCGAAGGCGAAGACAAGCCGTTGAAATACCCTGATATGTTTCATTCCGCCACCCTTTGCATCATCAACAAAACCGACCTGCTGCCTTATGTTCCGTTCAGCATGGAAAAGGCAAAAGAGTACGTACACCGGGTGAACCCGGCAATCGGCATCATTGAGCTTAGCTGCACCAGTGGCGAAGGCATGAGCCGGTGGTACGACTGGCTGCGCGAAAAGCGAGGCGGTCCGCTAACCACGTAACAACCAGTTATGACCACTTATCACATCCATATCAATGGCCAGGTACAGGGAGTCGGCTTCCGGCCCTTTGTGTACAAACTGGCTGGGCGAATGGGTGTGCAAGGCTGGGTAAGCAACAGCAACGATGGCGTGCACATCGAGTTCAATGCCGAACCGGGTGTGGCCGCCCAATTCTACCATAACATCATATCCTCGCCACCACCGAATGCATTGATCACCCACCACCACATTGATGAAGTACCTTCCTCGGCATACACTTCTTTTGCCATTAGGCCCAGCGATACCGCGGCAAAGCCCAACCTGCTGTTCACCCCTGATATTGCCCTGTGCAAGGAGTGCCGCTCCGAGGTACTGTCGCCCGGCAACCGCTGGAGCGGCTATCCTTTTACCACCTGCCTGCACTGCGGTCCGCGCTACTCGATCATCACCGCCTTGCCCTATGACCGGGAGGCTACGACAATGGCGTCCCTGCCCACCTGCGAACAGTGCAGGGACGAATACAACGACGTGTACAACCGCCGCCACTACAGCCAAACCATTTCTTGCAACGACTGCGCCATTCCTGTGCACTTATATACAGCTTCCGGCGAGGAACTGTCAACCGATGGCGCCACCATCAGTGCCCGGGTAGCTGGCCTGCTGAAAAATGGGGCGATCGTTGCGGTGAAAGGTATCGGTGGCTACCTGCTGCTTTGTGATGCCACCAACGGCCGCACCATCACTACCTTGCGCGATCGGAAGCACCGGCCCTGCAAGCCCTTTGCCCTCCTGTACCCGGACGTGCGCCGCATCAAGGGCGACGCAGAGGTACATGGCCCCGGGATTGCTGCCCTGCTCGACAAGTCAGCCCCTATTGTGCTCTGCGCCCGCAAGCCTGCACCACGCAACCGGATCTGTGCCGACCTTATTGCCCCCGGACTAAACCGTATCGGCGTCATGCTTCCCTATAGCCCCCTATTGCTCCTCATCTCTGAAGTGTTTGGAGGCCCGCTTATTGCCACCAGCGGCAACATCAGCGGCTCTCCCATCATCTATAAAGACGAAGAGGCCCTGGAACATCTAAGTCCCATAGCGGACTACCTGCTTAGTTATGACCGGGCTATTGTGGCACCCCAGGATGACAGCTTGGTCCACTTCACCACGCGGGGTCAAAGGATCATCCTGCGCCGCAGCCGTGGCCTGGCGCCTACCTACTATCCTAACCCATTCCCCTATACGAACGAGACAGTATTGGCCATGGGTGGCGAGCTGAAAGCCGCCTTCGCGCTGCTGCACCACTCGAACATCTATGTAAGCCAATACCTGGGCAACCAGGAACACCTGGAATCACAACAGTCGTATAGCGAGACCCTGGGTCACATGCTCATGCTATTGCAGGCAAAGCCCCAGCGCATTCTTGTCGACAAGCACCCGGGTTATTTCGTTTCGGCCATGGGAGTGGAAAAGGCCGCCCATGACAACGTGCCCCTGATGGCCGTGCAGCACCACAAGGCCCACTTTGGTGCCGTGCTGGCCGAAAACGGGATCCTGCACTCGAACGAACCCATCCTGGGCGTAACGTGGGACGGGACCGGCTATGGCGAAGACGGACAGGTGTGGGGAGGTGAGTTCTTCCTGCTCCGCGACGGCGAAATGCAGCGCGTTGCCCACCTGGACTACTTTCCGCAGCTACTGGGTGATAAGATGAGCCGCGAGCCCCGGCTTTCCGCCCTCAGCTTACTGAAGGGAATTGCAGGAGGGGCTGAAGCCATTCGTGCCCTCTTCGCAGAAGGAGAATGGAATTATTTCAACAAACTGGTGCAGCAACCTCCGGCCCTGCTCACCAGCAGTATGGGCCGCTTCCTTGATGGTGTAGCCGCTATAATGGGCATTTGTGCCCTCAACAGCTATGAAGGAGAAGCCGCAATGCGGATGGAAGCCCTAGCCACTTCGTACCGGCACCACCCGCCGGCTTACTACCCGATGCCGCTGGTGAATGACCGCCTGGAATACCGTGTGTTGCTCGTAGAGCTCCTGGACGACCTGAAACAAGGAAAGGAAGTGGGGCTTATTGCGTGGAAAGTGTTCTGCTCCCTGGCTCGGGCCATCAGTACGGTACGCGACCATTTCGCCATTCGCAAGATCGCTTTCAGCGGCGGTGTTTTCCAGAACGCCCTGCTTACCGAATTAGTAATCGACCAGCTATCCCAACAGGCCTACCTGTACTTTCATCGCCAGTTGAGTCCCAATGACGAATGCATAGGTTTTGGACAGATCGCCTGTTACCAGTTGATAAAAAAAGACTTGGCAGCAGCCAGCAGCAAAAAGCGGACGGCTGCCTCTGAACGAACCATCTAAAAAACTATTATTATGTGCTTAGCGATACCGGGTAAGATTATTTCTTTCAGCAGCGATCCCCAATCGGATGCTGTTTTTAAGCAGGGAAAAGTTTCCTTCGGAGGCATCATCAAGGATGTGAACCTCTGCATGGTGCCCGAAGCCGTAGTAGGTGATTATGTGCTGGTGCACGTAGGCGTGGCTATCAGCCGTATCGATGAGGACGAAGCGCAAAAGACATTTGAATACCTGGCTCTCATGGGTGAAACCGATGAACTGACAATGTAAATGAAATACTTAACCGAATACAGAGATCCCGAGTTGGTGCAGGAATACCTGCAAGAGGTCCATCGCATCACCACACGCCCCTGGACACTAATGGAGATCTGTGGAGGACAGACCCATAGCCTGGTGAAGAACGGATTGCTCGACATGCTCCCGCCGCAGATCACCATGGTGCATGGCCCCGGTTGCCCGGTGTGCGTGACCAGCATCTCGGTGATCGATGAAGCAGTGTGGCTGGCGCAGCAACCCAACGTGATCCTCGCTTCGTTTGGCGATATGTTGCGTGTGCCGGGTTCGAAAAAGAGCCTGCTGGAGGCCAAAGCCGAAGGGGCCGATGTGCGTATACTTTATTCGCCCATTGAAGCCCTGCAACTGGCCAAAGAAAACCCAGGCAAAGAAGTGGTCTTCTTTGCTGTAGGCTTTGAAACCACCGCCCCTGCCAATGCCTTAAGCGTGGTGCAGGCCGCTAAACTGGGACTGCCCAATTACTCGATCCTGGCCTCGCATGTGCTGGTGCCGCCTGCCATGGAAGCCATCCTGGGCGACCGTGAAAACAGGATCGATGGCTTCCTGGCCGCCGGCCATGTGTGTGCCATCATGGGCACGGAAGAATACGATCCTATTGCCCTGAAATACCAGACCCCTATAGTAGTGACGGGGTTTGAGCCCGTAGACCTGCTGCAGGGCATCCTGATGGTGGTACAGCAGCTCGAAAAGGGCGAATACAAAGTAGAGAACCAGTACGCCCGCTCGGTGCTGCGCGAAGGCAATCGCCTGGCGCAGGATACGATCCGGGAAGTGTTTATAACCAGCGACCGCACGTGGAGAGGTATTGGCCCCATACCGCAGAGCGGCTATGAAGTGAACGAGCGCTACCGCAGTTACAACGCACGCATTAAGTTCCACATCGATATAGAGGCTGCCGAAGAAAACGGGCAGTGCATCAGTGGCGACATCATGAAAGGACTCAAAAAGCCGGTGCAGTGTCCCAACTTTGGTAAAGCCTGCCGACCCGAACAACCCCTCGGCGCCCCAATGGTGAGCAGCGAAGGAGCCTGCGCGGCCTATTACCATTACGCTTCGGCCCCTGCCGAAATAAACACACCCGTATGCAACTAGCCTGCCCCCTACCTAAGTTCGACTTTGATGTCATCACGATGGGTCATGGAAGTGGCGGACTCCTCACTCATAAGCTGCTCCAAACCGGGGTGTTCGACCTGCTGAAAAACGACATGTTAGACCAGCAGCACGACGGCGCCCGCTTTGAGCTAAAGGGGCCGGTAGCTTTCAGCACGGACAGCTACGTGATATCCCCCATCTTTTTCCCGGGTGGCAATATCGGCGAACTGGCCATCAATGGCACGGTGAACGACCTGGCCATGTGCGGCGCTGCCGCCCAATACCTTTCCCTCGCTTTTATTATCGAGGAAGGGCTGACAATGGAAGAATTCTGGAAGGTGCTGGTAGGCATCAGGGACGCCGCCCAGGAGGCAGGCGTACGCGTGGTGACGGGTGATACGAAGGTGGTGGAAAAAGGTAAGGGGGACAAGTTGTTTATCAACACGTCGGGAATAGGCCTTATTCATCCGCAGGCCGCCATACACCATAACCGCATAGAAGCCGGAGATAAGATCATCATCAGCGGGAACATTGCCACCCATGGTATCGCCATCATGAGCCTGCGCAAAGGCCTGGAGTTTGAAACCAGCATCCTCAGTGATACCGCTCCCCTGAACCACACCACTAAGAGGTTATTGGATCTTTTTGGAGAAAAAATCAAGTTCCTGCGCGACCCTACCCGCGGAGGTCTGGCTTCGGTGCTGAATGAAATTGCGGGCATGACGGCGCTGGGCTACCTCATAAACCAGGGCGATATTCCCATTATAGAGGAAGTGGAGGGCGCCTGTGAAATGCTGGGCCTTGACCCGCTGTATGTGGCCAATGAAGGAATCTTCGTGGCGGTCGTAAAAAAGGAGGTAGCGAAAGCGGTAGTGGATGCCCTGCACAATGATCCTTACGGTGCCTGCGCTGCCATCATTGGCGAAGTGACCCCTGAGCACCCGGGAAAGGTGGTGCTGAAAAGCCGTATTGGCGGCAGCCGCGTCGTTAACTACCTCACGGGGGAACAGTTGCCGCGGATCTGCTGAAGGGCGAAGGATAAGCTTTTTACTGCACGTCAACCAGCGAGGTCAAAGGATGGCGCAGGTTTCTATACTGCATCAGGTCCATCTTAACGCTTACTACCGTCAGCGGGGTCTCTACCCGTACGGGTATGCGGTTGCCATCGTCTGTGACCCAGATGGACATTTTCTTGCTGCCCACGAAGACCTTTCAAGAGGGAAAAAGTGTGTTTTTTTCATACCTACAGGCCTTCGCTGGATTAGTCGCCAATAATAACCGTTTCTGCAAGAAAACTGCTGCATCCTTTTCCTGCTCGAATAGAAAAATAAGAACAGCACTTAATAAAAGAAATCCCCTGAGTTAGGGGATTTACGCATGAATACCCAAGTTATAGGCATACCGATAATATAAAACAGACCTGAAAACAAGTTACTTTTTGGCAATCCGGTACAGCTTTCCGCCATCGGTTACAGCGTACAGGGCGCCATCTTTTCCTTGCTGTACATCGCGGAAACGCTCGCCTTCACCAGCAAGCAGGCGCTCTTCACCCACCACTTTGTTGTTGCGGAGCACCAGGCGGGCAATGTGGTTGGAGTTCAGTCCGGCAATAAAGAGGTTGTTCCGCCATTCGGGCATATCGCCACCACTGTAGAAGGTCATGCCGCTGGGCGACAGCACGGGGTCCCAGTAGTAGACGGGCTGCTCCATGCCTTCCTTCTGCGTGAGGGACTCACCTATCTTATCGCCGCTGTATTCGAGTCCGTACGTGATAGTTGGCCAGCCATAGTTCTTACCCGCCTGGATCAGGTTCAACTCATCACCACCACGGGGGCCGAATTCGTTTTCCCACAGGTCGCCCGTTTCAGGATGAAAAGCCAGGCCCTGCACATTGCGATGCCCATATGTGTAGATCTCCGGGCGTGCACCTGCACGTCCGGCAAAGGGGTTGCCGGACGCAGGCTGGCCTTCTTTAGTGATACGCACAAGCTTGCCCAGACCTGAATTCAAATCCTGGGCCTGGGGGCGTGTTACTTTGTCGGAGCGCTCGCCGGTGGAGACAAAGAGGTTTCCGCTCTTATCCACCAGGATACGGCCGCCGTAGTGCAGGCTGCCCTGGTAGGCCGGTGTAGCGCGGTAGATCACCCGGGAGTTCTCCATACGTTTCTCATCGGCCGAAAGCGTGCCTTTGGCCACCGAGGTGAGGTTACCGCCCTGCACATCTTCGGAAAACACCCAGTACACGGTGCGATTAGTGGCAAAGTCGGGATCCAGGGCAAGGCCCAGCAGACCGCCCTGCCCGGAAGAGTTTACCGGGGGCAAGCCCGAGATGGGTTCACTCAACTGCCCCGCGGTGGTAGCGATGCGCATGGTGCCGCCCTTCTGGGTAATCAACAGCCGCCCATCAGGCAGGAAGGCAATTCCCCATGGGTTCTTGAGCCCACTACTGATCACTTTGCCCTCGTAAGGAGTTGATGTTTTCATCCCGCCAATACGCGTCTGCCCGGTAAAGGCAGGCTTAAAATTGGTGTTTGGAGATTTCGTTTCCACCGGTGGAAGTGTCGTGGTATCGGCATCGTTGTTAGTCACCGTAACACCGTTGTTAGTCTGGGTACCACACGAGGCAAAAAGGAGGCAGATACTCGTTAGGGCAAGCAGGGAAATATTATACATGGTTATCTGGTTTTTGGATGAATCAGTTACAAAGGTAGGCGGAGGACATATTACATAATTCACCAGGGCGGATTGGAGGACGCCGGGCTGTAGGACAGGGAGGATTCTCCTATCCTTATAACAGGGATCGGACTTTATCATTAATCAAAAGGCTATTATGCCTGGGCAGGAAATACGCAGAGACTTAAAAAGGAATATGCTCCTTTCCGCAGCAATCTACTAGCAGAAGTTGCCAGCAATAAAAAGGCAGCCACTTTTAGGCTGCCTTTTTATTAGATTAGAGATATACTTTAGTCTCTGGGTTCTTCAATAATCTCGTCGTGTGCTTCTTTTTGGAAAGAAAGTACGATCATCAGTATGCCAAAGGCGAGAAATACCACGCCGGCCCAGCGGTTGATGGACTCCGCGCCTTCCATGGAAGTGACTATTACAAAAGAGTGCACCAGCAGCAATAGGCCGATGAGGGTAAAGAACACGCCGATAACAAAACGCAGGTCCAGCAGTTTACTTAAGTTCATATGAGGGTCAGTTTAGTAGAAGATAATGTTTAGAACGACTGTTACGATCAGCACGGCTACACCCAGCCATAAAGGATTTTTGTACCACACTTTGTCCGGATCCTTCTGCTTTGGAGTAAGGCTGTACACCAACCCGCGCAGCTCCTCATCTTTTTTGGGACGTCCCATCAGGCTCACCAGCACCGTTACCACGAAACACACCACAAAAGCTATCCAGGCAATGTTGAAGGCCTGTGAGGTTCCGGAGTAGAACTGGTGCACGTTAGCGATCCAGCCACCCTTGCCTTCTGCCACAGAAAGACCGTGCACCAGGGCTGCCGAACCGGTACCACTCACCAGTCCCCAGAAGGCTCCGTTGGCGGTCGTGCGTTTCCAGAACATGCCGAGGAAGAAGGTAGCAAACAGCGGCGCGTTTACAAACGAAAATACCAGTTGTAGCAGGTCCATGATGGAGTTAAAGCCCCGGGCCACGTAAGCCGTACCAATTGAAATCAGGATACCCACTACGGTAGTGGCCTTGCCCACATGGTAGTAGTGACGCTCAGAAGCATGCTTATTGATGTGCGATTGGTAGATATCAAAAGTAAATACCGTATTGAAAGCAGTGACGTTGCCCGCCATACCGCTCATAAACGAGGCAATCAGGGCGGTGATGCCTACGCCTAACAAACCACTGGGATAAAGGTTTTGCAGCAGCAGTGGAAGGGTCATATTGTAGTCTGTATCACCGTTAATGTTCTTGGGAAGCTCAAAGCCGGTGAATTGGTTCTGCAGCGCCAGGATAATGATACCCGGCATGATCACGATAGCAGGCATCAGGATCTTGGGCACTGCAGCAATGATTGGGGTACGGCGCGCCTCGTTCTGCGTCTTGGCGATCATGGCCCGCTGTACCACCAAAAAGTCGGTGCACCAGTAGCCGAAGGCGAGTACGAAACCCAAACCGAAGATGATACTCACGGCATCAACGCCCATAGGGTTGGTAGAGGCAGAACTCATACCTTTCCACAGGTGCAGCTTGGCGTTATCCACGTTGGCCACTATTCCTTCCCATCCACCGGCTTTATCCAGCCCCAGGTAAACCAGGGGCGCAATACCAAGTACAATAAGAAAAAATTGCAGCACTTCGTTATATACAGCGGAAGTAAGACCACCTAAATAAGTATACACCAGTACGATACCGGCGGCCATCCAGATGGAGAAGTTAAAGTCCCAGCCCAGAATCACTTCCATCAGCAGGGCCAGGGCGTACAGGGACACCCCGGAAGAAAATACTGTCATAGCCGCAAAGGTGACGGCATTGAAGGTGCGGGTCTTTTCATCAAAGCGCAGTTTAAGGTATTCGGGTACAGAACGTGCGCGGGAGCCGTAATAAAAAGGCATCATGTAAATTCCCAAAAACACCATGGCAAAGGCTGCCCCCAGCCAGTAAAAGTGCGTGGTGTACAGCCCGTACTTTGCGCCCGAAGCCGCCATGCCCAGTACTTCCTGCGCGCCCAGGTTGGCAGAAATAAAGGCCAGCGAAGTGATCCACAGCGGGATGTTGCGGTTGGACATCAAAAAGTCGTTGCCCGTCTTTACCCGTCGTTTCAAAAGAAAGCCAATGCCAATCACAAACGTAAAGTAAATGGCAATAATGAGGTAGTCAATTAACTGTAGATTCATAGTGAAGGTTTAGTGGTCGTAATTCTAGTGATTGGAATTGCTAAGATTTAGTAGCCGCAGCCTGTTCTTTGTAGTGCACCTCGCTCAGGCCCCGCAGGCGTTCGGCGGCCCACTCGGGGGTAACGTCCCGTTGCGGGTTGGCGAGCATTTCGTAGCCTACCATAAACTTCTTTACGGTAGCAGAACGCAACAGCGGCGGGTAAAAATGCATGTGCCAGTGCCACTCCGGATGCTCGCCATCGTTCACCGGTGCCTGGTGCATGCCGGCCGAGTACGGGAAGGATACCTGGAAGAGGTTGTCGTATTTGGCGGTGAGCTTTTTTAAGATAGCGGCAAACGCCCCTACTTCTCCGGCACTGAACTGCCCGATGTGCTGGATGTGTCTTTTGGAGACAATCATCGTCTCGAAGGGCCATACCGCCCAGAAAGGCACCAAGGCTACAAATTGGTCATTCTCGAGCACCACGCGCTCCCCTTCCCTCAGTTCCAATTGTACATAATCCGAAAGCAGGCTTCTGCCTTTTTCTTCGAAGTACATCTTTTGCTCGCGGGATTCCTTTACAATCTCCAGGGGAAGGGTGCTCTGGGCCCAGATCTGCCCGTGGGGGTGCGGGTTGGAGCAGCCCATAATCTCCCCCTTATTCTCGAAAATTTGAATGTACTTGAGGGAAGGATCACTGGCCAAATCGCTGAACTCCTTTTGCCAGAGCCGGACCACCTTTTCAATGCCTTCTACGGAAAGCAGCGGCAGGGTGAGCGAGTGGTCGGGTGAAAAGGAGATCACCCTACAAGTGCCTTTTTCACTTTGGGCTTTCAGCAGGCCTTCCACATCCACAGTTCCTTCCGGGGTATCGGAAAGCAGGGCGGCAAAGTCATTGGTAAACACAAAGGAGTCTGTGTAGGTGGGATTCTCACTACCATCGGCTCTCTTATTTCCCGGGCAGAGGTAACAGCCCGGGTCATAGGGGGGCCGGTCGCCAGCGGGCAAACTCTCTACCTTTCCCTGCCAAGGTCGTTTGGTACGGTGAGGGGACACCAGTATCCATTCGCCGGTCAGAATATTGAACCGGGTGTGCGGATGTTCTTTAAGGTCAAACATATGAATACTCTTTTTGCGATACTACTTCACTGCCATTTTCTATTTGCGCTACGTAGGCAGTCAGGTCCAGGTCAGTGGCTGTTTTATAGGTTTTAGATAATACTTCAATTAAGGAATCTATAGCTTTTTCCCGCACCAGGTTGATGGTGCAGCCACCAAAACCACCACCCATCATGCGGGCTCCAACCACGTTAGGGTTATTCTTTACCGCATTGACCAGGAAGTCCAGTTCCGGACAGCTCACTTCATAATCCTTGCTCAGTCCATCGTGCGTTTGGAACATCTTTTTTCCTAAGGCAGGCAGGTCACCCCTTTTCAGGTCTTCACAGCCTTCGAGCAGACGAGTGTTTTCTTCTACTACATACTTGCACCGGCGGTAAATCAGATCATCCTTGGATGCTACATGCTGGTTGAGCATTTCCATCGTTACGTCCCTAAGGGAAAGGACTTCGGGATGATGTTCTTTTACCCAGGCTACGCCCTGTTCGCACTGGGCACGGCGGGTGTTGTATTCAGAGGAAGCAAGCGAGTGCTTAACGTTTGTATTTAAAAGCAATACCTTGAAGCCTTCCAGCTTCAGCGGCACGTATTCAAACTCCAGGCTACGACAGTCGAGGCGCAGAACGTGGTCTTTACGGCCGAACATCGAAGCAAACTGATCCATGATGCCGCACTTCACGCCGGCAAACGTATGCTCAGCCATTTGCGCCATCTTGACCATTGCCATCCTTTCCAGGTTCAACGAAAACAGCTCGTTGAGGGCAAAAGCGGTTGCGCATTCTACAGCGGCGGAAGAAGAAAGACCCGCCCCCAGGGGTACGTCGCCGTCCACCACCAGGTTAAAACCGCTTAAGCTGTGTCCCGCTTTTTGCAGTTGGTCAACTACGCCCATGATGTAGTTGGGCCATCCCTTCTCGGTGGGAGCCAAAGTGGAGAGCGTTATAGAAAAGCTTTCTTTAAAATCCACTGCGTAAAGGTGGATCTCCGTGTCTTCTCGTTTAGAGACGCCCACATACACTGCCTTATCGATGGCAGCTGGCAGCACAAAGCCGTCGTTGTAATCGGTATGCTCACCTATA
>DASWYM010000449.1:0-1750 GCA_036404975.1 Chitinophagaceae bacterium | reverse complement strand
TTTTCGTGGAACGGCTCGGAAGACCGGGCTGAAGTTCTGGACCAGGAAGAAGAAAAGTTTATCCGCTTTCACTGGACCCATGCTCCCAAAGACGAGTATTTTGAATTTGCCATTGAAAAATCGGAAGTTACCAACCAGACGATCCTGGTAATTAAGGACTTTGCCGAGAAAAGAGAGATCAAGGACCAGAGCATGCTGTGGGACCACCAGGTGAAAGACCTGTTTCACCGGTTGGGAAATTAGGACTGAATGATGAGTAATGAGCGAGATGTCATCCCGATAGCTAGCGGGAGTGATGCAGGAAGAAATGTTCAATACTCCATTTTCAATTCTCAATAATCAAAGAGGGTTACGGCGGTACAGGCTAACCCGGTATCAATCCAGACATATTTTCAACAGGTAATTCCAGCTTTCTAATAAATCTTCTGCTACAAAGTGGGCATCCCAAAGGGACCATTTTGTAGCAATTTTTATATGGTCGTACTGGCGGCAGTAGGCCGTGAACTCTTCCCGGTCGAGGTGGTCGATCCGTTTGTAATAATCTTCTTCAAAGTGGTGCTGCCAGGGGTCTTCGTGGATGGCAATAAAGTACTTGTTGCGGGCGAGGCTTTCATAGGCTCCCTCGATGTTGGGAAGGTATTCTTCCTTGTAGTCGCCGGATAGTTGGAGGGTGGAGCTGAAGAAGTTGCCCCACCAGAACATGGAGCGGATGGCAAAGATGTTGACCACGTCGAACTGGCGGGGATAGTCCAGCACGAGGTAGGGCAGGCCCAGGTAGTTTTCGCCCCTGGAGATCTTGGGGGTGGATTCAAGCAAGGGGCTGACATAGAGGCCGGGGGTGCGGTTTACGGCATAGAGCATCTCGGTTTGCAGCCCTTCAAGGAGGTGTTTAATCTTCTGCAGGACCCTATTCTTCGTTAAAATGACATCGGCATTGTTCATTAACTCCATCTCGGTGCGCGAAAACTGTATTTTTGCTTCTTCCATAGCTAAAATTAACCAATCACAATCGGTGCAGGGTGTTTAAGAAACTGGACAAATTAATCATAAAAGCATTTATCGGGCCATTTGCCGCTACCTTCTTTATCACCCTACTGGTGCTGGTGATGCAGTTCTTTTGGCTGTGGATCGATGATTTTGTAGGGAAGGGCCTGAGCGCCGGTGTGATCCTGGAGTTTATCTGGTACCAAAGTGCGGCGCTGGTGCCGCTAGCCCTGCCGCTGGCCGTGCTGCTTTCTTCGTTGATGACCTTTGGCAACCTGGGCGAGAGCTATGAACTGGTGGCGGTAAAATCGGCGGGTATTTCGCTGCTGCGCTTTATGCGACCACTGTTCTTCGTGGTGCTGGGCATCAGCGGTATTGCGTTCCTTTTTTCCAATAACATTATCCCGGTCGCCGTGTTGAAATCCCGCACGCTGCTGGGGGATATTGTTTATGCGAAGCCGGCTTTTGACCTGAAGGAAGGGGTGTTTTACGACAAGCTTACCGGTTTTGCCATCAAGGTGGGGGAAAAGGAGAGCAACGACAGTGTAATCCGCGACATTATTATTTATGAACAAAGCGGGGGGCTGCAGGACAACTTCATCGTGGCAAGCCACGGGGTGATGAGCGTGTCGGAGAACAAGCGCTTTTTGCAGTTTGACCTCAAGAACGGCTGGCGTTACCAGGAACGTGGCCGGCCAACGGGTGGTACGGAGTTCATTCGCCTTGGTTTTAAGGAATATAAAAAGCAGTTTGACCTCAGTGCCCT
>DASWYM010000448.1:0-9618 GCA_036404975.1 Chitinophagaceae bacterium | reverse complement strand
CTTAAGATCCACAATCCTCATTGTGTGGCCTACGACATTCTTTTCGGCTGCCCGGGTTGGGTGCAGGGTGTCATCCAGGCTGATGCGTTCTTTAAGGCCGGCATAGCTAAAAAGGCCCTGGTGATTGGTACCGAAACCCTGAGCCGGGTCATTGATATGTACGACCGGGATAGCATGATCTTTTCGGATGGCGCCGGTGCCTGTGTGTTTGAGTACAAAGACACCGATGATGAGACGGGGAGCGGCATTATTGCCACCTCAGCAGTAAGCCATTGTATGGATGAGGCTTATTACATCTATATGGGAAAATCCAACTTCCCCGGATCGGATTCCCGCATCCGGTATATTAAGATGCATGGCCGTAAGGTGTACGAGTATGCCATGAAGCAGGTGGCCGAAGCCATGAAGGAGTGCCTGGAAAAGGCCGGTGTGCCCATTGAAAAGCTAAAGAAGGTCTTTATTCACCAAGCCAATGAGAAGATGGACGATGGCATACTGAAAGTGCTCTATAAGCTCTACGGTGTTCGCCATGTGCCTAAGGACATTATGCCGATGACCATACACTGGCTGGGGAATAGCTCCGTAGCGACGGTGCCCACCCTGTTTGACCTGGTGAGCAAGGGAAAAGTTGAGGACCACCAGATGCAAAAGGGCGACATTATTATTTTTGCATCGGTGGGAGCAGGCATGAATATCAACGCGATTTGTTACCGGGTGTAGGGCTTCAGGAGCTTTACGTAGGTATCCTTGGGGTTAAAAGCTGCTTAAAGAAAAGAAATTGAAGAAAAATTCTATTCCTTTAACAATTTAATGGAGGTAAGTTTAGTAATTTACAGGACTTGTAAAAAATTGAACCATTAAATTATATTTATTCACCTTTAAGCACACAAACAATATTCTATGAAGTTGAGAGATGTAATTGCTGTATTACTGGGATTAAAGAAGCCTCAATTAGTACCTATTCCTAAGACAACTAACCAGCCCAAGCGCTAAGTATACAAAGAAGGAAATGTTCTTATAAAAGAAGCCCCGTTGGTACGGGGCTTTTTCTTTTCTCCTCACTGTGTATTTACAAATTAGCTATTCTGCTTCGTAACGGCCGGCAAGTGGTTCAGGACCATAAAACTCCCGAAAGGCCGTCGCTCTAATCAAAGAAGTTTTATTGCCCTAAAAAGCTTCTTAGAGTTTAGTGATGACTACATCTTCCACCACGCGCATGCTCCGGGCAACCTGGAAAGCCTGGGAAGTCTTATTATTAGCATCGTGGATTATGAAGGAAAGCTTCTGGCCCCCGAATTCTTCCTGGTCAAAGGCAAACTTCCTGGAGAACTGGTTGTCCCCGATTCTTTCGGTGAACAGGACCACACCTTCATTATCCCTGATGGAAACGAACTGATTATCCCCGGAAGTGGTTTTGAGATCGATCTGGAAGACCAGTTTACCCTCTATGATACCAAGGTATTTGATTTCCGGGTTAACACTGGTTGTGGTGAATGTTTGGGCCGAAGCCGACAAGGGAAGGCCTGTTAGCATTAACGCACAAACCACCATGGTGCCGGCCAAGGCGCTGCGCAAAAAGCCATTTACTGTCTGTAGGATTTCCTTTTTCATATTGTGCATTTATTGATTACTGTTTTTGGGCAAGCAATCACATCAGCAGGCAATAGGTAACGAAAAGTAAAACGGATTAAATGAAACAGGTTCAACTCTTCCTTCTGAGGCAAAAGTAAGTGCCTGCGACATGGGCTAAAAGACACGTTTTTGTCTGTTTTACTAATCCTAAATAATTCGAAGAAGGCGGAAAGCCTTGCCTGGACTGCATTACAGGAGATGATCCATACAATAGCCAACTCCTGGAAAAGCCTCTAAAAAGCATTGGCACCCATAACACAGGGACGGAAAGAATTGTCCAGGGGAAGTGAAGTTCTAAATATTTCTTTCGGCAGAGTTTTGCAACAGGCGCTTTATTGATCACGCTGCTTCAGGGTCTAAGCCTTCCATTCATTTACGGCAGCCTTACTCCGGGGTAAAAGCATAGTTATAGTATAGTAACGCTATAGTAACAGTATATCTACCCCGCCTCACAACCGCATCTCGGCCGGATCCCGGCTCCCTCCCGGCCGCCTGTATATAGGGCGGCCGGGAGGCGGCCGAGAGGTAGCCCAGACCGAGCTGAGGGGCAGCCAAAATATACTGTTACTATACTGTTACTATGCTTTCTCTATACTGTATCAGTAGCGTAACCTGCCTTGTACGGTAAAGAATACGCCCTCCAGGTAAGTAGTGCAGCTTTCTTCTCAACGCCTCAATAGTCCAACTCTTGATGAATACCGGGAGCTTAACTCCCATACCAGGCTAATCTACTGTGGATGGTAAAGTATATTCCTGAAGATTAGATATAATATTTTCAGGGAAAAATGTAGATGGAATGAATATTTATTCTACATTTATTGGGTAAAAAAAATCCACTGTAGAAACAGCGGACGGTTAAACGATTGCTTGCTATATGAATATCTTTGAAACTCTTAACTGAGTTGTTGTTCTTATCGGTTGCTTGCTATTGTATCCTTTTTTCGATTGCTTGCTTTTCTCTACTCATCACGGTTGCTTGCTATTCCCTTTCTCTGCTACAAATGTATCCTGCTTAGTGGTGGCGTGCATTTAATAATGCTTCCTGATTTACAAATCCGAAACCTTTATCGAATTGTTAAAGGCCTTGTCACTATTGGCTTTCGGGCGAAGAGGCATACGATGCCCAAGCTTTTCAGCGCTATCCGGATTTCCCCCATTTTCCCAGGAAACCTGGTACACAAAGAATGAAATTGCTGTTTGGATACCTGGAAGTTATTAGTTTTTGGAGATCAGCTTAGGTCAATTACCTTTTTTTGAATATCACTCTCAATGGCTGCTTCAATAATCCTCATGACGGCCAGCCCATCTTCGGCTGTTACAGGTAAGGGTTTATTGGTTGTGAGGGCGCCATAAATAGCGTCATAATAATCCATGTAGTTGCCCTGTAGCGTTGGAACCAGTTCGCGGCTGTCTCCCTTCTTTCCTGTTTTGTGCAGGATCCCCTGTGCCCAATCAGGTTCCCTCCCCCACTCTGCACTGCCGGGTTTTAATCCTTTCTGCAGGTCAGTTTCCTGTAAATCTGCCCGGTGCTTCAGGAAACTACCTTCTAAACCGTGTAATATAAACGCAGGCGGGGGCTCTTTGACAATATAACCAGATTTTAAGCGTACCCGTAAGGCAGGATAATAAAGAAGGATATCAAGATAGTCAGAGACCTGGGAAGAAGGACGCAGGGTGCGGATGTCGGCGAAAAGGGCGTCGGGCAAGCCGAACAGCTGTAAGGCCTGGTCAATAATATGGGGCCCGAGATCGTGCAGGACACCAGCCCCGGGTCCGGGCGTTTCTTTATGCGCTTTGGGACTTAAAGCGAGGTTATACCGGTCGTAGTGTATTTCGGCTTCTACTATTCGTCCCAGTTGCTTTTCGTTTACTATTTTCTGTACGGTTTTAAAGTCACTGTCCCAGCGGCGGTTTTGGTATACCGAAAGCTTCCGGTTTTGACTCTTTGCCAGCTGTACCAGTTCTTCGGCCTGAGCCACGGTGACGGTAAAGGCTTTTTCCACTATAACATGCTTGCCGGCCAGCAGGGCTGCCCTGGTGAAGTCGTAATGGGTGTAGGTAGGCGTATTCACCACCACCAGTTCGATAGCCGGGTCGGCCAGGAGCTCTTCGTAATTGACGTAGGAAATAACCTGTGGGTACAGCTCCTGCACACTTTTTTTACTTCGCTCCCATACGGCATATAATTGAAAGCCGGGGTGCTGTTCCAGGAAAGGGGCATGAAATACCCTGCCGGACATGCCAAAGGAGCAGAGTGCGGTATTAATCTTTTGCATGGAATTAATAAGTAGTTGGTATTGGAACATAAAAATACGCCTTTCTGGAAGGCGTATGAATAGGAAGATATGATACAGTTTTTAATCTTCCTGGTAGCTGCGGTCGCCAAAGTTGGTAGCATCGCCGGTTCTATGGCTATAAGGCTTTTTCTCCCTGGTTCTTTCAGTACCGGCCCCACTGTTCATTCCACCGGAGGAAGCCGGTGTGTTTTGCTTATTGGCATTGGTGTTTTGCTTTTCCGTATTCTGATGCTGGCCTCTTTGGTTGTGCTTATTCTTATTTTCTTTCATATTGTTAAGATTTATGTTGTAAACAATTGGGACAAGCACGAAAAGGATGCCAATAAATCACCATCTATAACTGCCAATAGGAGTTTGCCGCCTTTCTGTCCTCTCCCTTTAGGTATGATATTGATCAGAACAGAGGCAGAAACTTATCTTTTGAGGTATCTTTAAGTGGATTTATGTAAGAAGACCAACTTGAAGACTTGCAAACTGAATACAAAACCAACTGCCGTGGGTGTTAAAGCTACATCCTTTCTTCTGCCTTTTTACAGAGGTCTGGCCTTGCTCCTGTTGCTGGCTTGCTATTCTTTGTATGGTTCCGCCCAGCTCTGTAATGGCAGCCTTGGCGACCCGATTGTCAACATTACATTCGGTTCCGGGCCCAATCCCGGGTATCCTTCCAATGCGATTGGAACGGGCTACGCCTACCTTCAAACTGATTGTCCTAATGATGGCCAGTATACCATAAGGAATGCCACCACTGCCTGTTTTGGCAACACATGGCATTCACTAACCAAAGACCATACAGGTGATGCCCAGGGTTATTTTATGCTGGTTAACGCCTCTTACCAGCCCAGTGATTTTTATGTGGATACGGTACGGAACCTATGTGCCAATACCACTTATGAGTTTGCAGCCTGGCTAATGAACGTGGCAAAGAACTACAACACCATTTTGCCCAATATTACTTTCCAGCTGGAACATCCTGATGGAACAGTGATGAAAAAGATCAATACCGGTGATATACCGGTTATGGGCTCGCCGCACTGGAGGCAATATGGCTTTTGGTTCAGCACCCCTCCGGGCCTTCAGAAGGTCGTGCTGCGCATAACGAACAATGCACCGGGTGGCATTGGCAACGACATTGCCCTTGACGATATTACATTCCGCCCCTGTGGTCCTGAGATTATGGCCGGTATAGCAGGTGATGGGGACTCAATGGATATCTGTGAAGATGAATTAGGCGTTTTTACCCTGCAGTCGGAAGTGGTTGACGGCTATATTGCGCCCTTTTACCAATGGCAGGCCAGTACCAATAATGGCACTACGTGGAGCGATATCCCGGGAGCTAATAACCTTTCCTATAACGCGCAGCCAACAGCAGTAGGCACGTATCAATACCGGCTGACCGTAGCTGAAATGGAGAATGCCTCCATAAAGCCCTGCCGGGTGGCTTCTAACCGCCTGGTGATTGGGGTACATCCCTTACCGGGAGTGGAAGCAGGTCCTGACCGTCAGATGATCAAAGGATTCCCGACTACGCTCTCCGGATCTGTTAAGGGCAATGACATTACCTATACCTGGTCACCCTCCCTTTACCTGAGTGATCCGAATAAACTGGCGCCCGTGGTGGATGCTACAGAAAATATGCTCTACACGCTCATTGCAGAAACCGCGTTCGGGTGTACGAATGAAGATGTGGTAAAAGTGCAGGTGGCCAATGATCTTTATGTTCCCAATGCATTTTCACCCAACAGGGATGGCATTAATGACACCTGGCGTATTCCCTTCCTGGACCCTTACCTGGAAGCGGAAGTAACGGTGTACAACCGTTATGGACAGAAAGTCTACCACACCGATGGTGCTATGGTTTCCTGGGATGGGATGTATCAGCAAAAGCCTCTGCCCCTTGGCGTTTATGTCTATGTGATCCAGATCAAAAAGTGGCAAAAGACCCTTAAAGGCACCGTTACACTCGTCAAGTAAAACGGAGCGGCAGGCGGTTACCGGATAAGGTGCTGGTCAAATCCCATTTGTACTAATTGTTCATAGGCCTCCCATACGTCATTAGGGATTTCCTGGTAAACCTGGAAACCTTTCTCCGGGTAAATCTTTATCCGCTGCAGGTCGCCCACCATAATGCTGATCACTTTCTCCAGGGGCATCTCTCCGGTTGGATAGTCTTCAAAAGCGATCTGCGGTGAAGTAACAACAAGGTCCTTTTGAGGCCAGTGCCTTTTAAAAGTAGCATAGCTGCGACGCTCCATGTAAGGCTTCTGAACGACAATAAAGCGTTGAGGGTTGAGACCGCAGGCTTGCAGCAATTGCTGGGTAAACAGGATATTCTCCCCGGTATTGGTTGACTGGTTTTCTACCAGGATGGCCTTTTCAGGCACGCCCATGTCATGGGCAATTCGGGCAAAAAGGTCAGCTTCGGTTTCGCTCCACATGTCTTTGGTCAGCCTTCCAAGACCTCCTGAGAAGACCAGGACAGGTGCCAGTCCCTGCAGGTACAACTCCGCTCCTCTTGCTGCCACCCGCCTGTCGTGACTGCCTAACACCAGGATACAGTCTGCAGGCCCTGTCTCATGCCCCATCAGGTGGTAATCCCATAATTTCTTTGCCAGCTCAATACTTTGCTTATTGATCATACCGCTCTCTGCCGTGTTTAGCGGCATTAGCAAAGTTGATGAAATCCCTTCTAATCATTCAACTGGGCAATCCTAAAGTTCAGGAGTTTCATGGTTCTCCTCCGATTCGTACCGGCCGGTCATTTTATCTATAATAATTTTATAAATGACCGTTTCCAACGGACCGGTCCTTGGATGCAACCGCGCCTGATGTATTTCCGGCAGCAGGGCTGTTTCGCTTAGCTTTATACGCATCAGGCTGTTTATATAAGCATCCATAACTTCTTTTCTCTCTTCCTCATCTTCTATTTCCACGTAGCGGCCAAAAACGATCACGCTTTTCCAATGGGTAAAATCGGTCATCTCATCTACTTCAAAACACACGGTGGGGTTCTGCCGCATCATGCTGATCTTCATTCCTGCTTCCGAGTGCATTACAATAGCTTCCCCGTCATAATAGTAGTTGATCGGGACAATATAGTTCCGGGCACCGTCGCTACAACCAAGTCTTCCCAAGGCATTCTCCTTTAAAACGGTGATGATTTGCTCCTCGGTTAAATGACCTACCATAGTTCATTAATTTACAGATGACAGCTTGCCATTAGAGTCCCTGGCTTCCGCGGCTGACTCCTTCTGCCGTTTTAGTCTTTCCTGCTTACGGAAATAGCCCCGAAAAAGAAAGTTGCTTTTAAGCGCCTCCATATTTTGATGGAAGGACTCGGTGCCCTTCTCTATATTTTGCAGGCTGTTATTCAGCTTTACAGTGATGTCTTTGTCTTTTAGCAAGGCGTTCACCACTCCTTCTCCCTGCTGCACATCCTTGTTTATACTGCTGGCCAGCGCGCTGATCTGGCTGGAAAGGGTATCGGCCTGCTCGCCTATTGACCTTACTTTTACCAGTGCTTCGTTCAGGTTACGATTGAATGCGGTATCATATAACACTGTGCCCAATGCTCCCTGTCCGCTTTGTACATGATCCACTACCATCTGCAGATCTCCTACCATACTGTTGACTCCCAGTGTGGCCCTTTGCACCTGCACCATCGAGTTTCTGAGGTTTTGTGGTATGGATTCATCACCTAAAAGGTTCCACAGGGCTGTGCTGTTGTTGATCCGTTGTATGCTTTTCTTAAGGTCCTCGGCCACGACGGCAATATCATTATTGGTTTCGCTGAGCACGCGCATCATTTCGTCGGTATCCAGTGGTTTCCTACTGGGTAATATATCGCCTTCGTTTACAAAGGCAGCCGGGGCTTCAGAAGGGGTAATGTTTACCAGTTTGTTGCCCATCAGGCCATCCGTATTAATGGAGGCAATAGCATTTTTCCTGATATAGTGGCGCATGTTTTCCTTGATCATCATTACCACTTCTATGGTAGTGTCATTAAGAATGGAAACTCTTTTTACCGTACCCACCTCGATGCCTGAATACCTGATATTGTTGCCCGGCAACAACCCCTGTGCATTGCGGAAGTGTGTTTTCAATGTGATCTTCGCCCCAAAGAGGCTTTCATTTTTCCCGATCATATACAGCATGAGAATCAGGAAAAATATCCCTGCTACCACAAAGGCGCCTAACTTGATATTATTGGGTGTATTCTTACTCATGATCCGTTATTCAAAAAACTGTTGCACTCGCTTGTCCTTCATTTCCTTCAGTTCATCGTACGTTCCTTCTGCATAGCACTTCCCGTCAATCAGCACCGCAATACGGTCCGCCACCAACCGCACGCACTTCATGTCGTGGGAGATGATAAGGGAAGTAGCGTTGTACTTACGTTGGATCTCTACAATCAGCTCACTGATCTCTTTTCCGGTTATAGGGTCCAGGCCGGTGGTTGGTTCATCATACAGGATGATCTCGGGGCGCAGGATCAGGGTTCGTGCCAGGGCGATACGCTTGCGCATACCGCCGGAAAGCTCCACCGGCATCATATCCACCGTATGCGTCAGTCCCACATCTTCCAGGGCTTCCATCACCATGCTGTTAAAATCTCGCTGCTCTACCCTGATCCAGTGCCTGCGTAGCGGAAACTCCAGGTTTTCCCGCACGGTCATGGAATCATACAGAGCGTTGCTCTGGAAAAGAAATCCTACCCTTGCCCGCATCCGGTCCAACTCTTCTGAATTCAAATCGCTGACCGGCTCACTAAACACCTGGATATCCCCGGCATCGGCATACATCAGGCCAATGATACACTTGATCAATACCGATTTGCCTGATCCGGACCGGCCCAACACCACCATGTTCTCTCCTTTGTTCAGGGTCAGGCTAAAGCCATCCAGTACTACATTGTCGCCGAAGGCCTTGTGCACATCCCTGATTACCAGCACCGGTTTCCCGCTGCTTTCGTTGACAGATCTTGATATGGTCTGTACCTGCTCTTTCATGATCAGTTGATTCCCAGTATATCCGTGACCTGCACGGCTATCAGGTCAATTACAAAAACCATAACCGAAGAAACCACGACGGCCGAGTTGGCTGAACGTCCTACTCCTTCGGTGCCTTTAGTTGAATAATATCCTTTGAAGCATCCTATGATCCCAATGGCAAACCCAAAAAAGAAAGATTTGACAAAAGCAGGTATCACATCACTATACGAAAGGTTTGCAAATACCTGGGTCCAGAATAACGAAAAGGAAGTGGATCCTTTGATGTTGACACCGAGGTAGGATCCGTACAATGAAATAGCAATGGAAAGAATAACCAGCACCGGCAACATAAAGGTGGACGCCAGCACCCGGGTGATCACCAGGTATTTAAACGGGTTAGTGCCCGACACTTCCATCGCGTCAATCTGCTCCGTAACGCGCATAGAACCCAGTTCTGCTCCTATGCTGCTGCCGATCTTACCGGCAAAAATGAGGGCTGTGATCACCGGGCCTATCTCCCGGACAATGGCAATACCCACCATGGCCGGCAGTTGTGATTCTACCCCGTATTCTATCAAAGAAGGCCTCAGCTGCATGGTCAGTACCAATCCGAGAATAAAGCCGGTTAAGCCTATGAGAGGCAGCGACTTATAGCCTACAATAAAACACTGCTTAAAGAATTCAGCAATCTCGTACCGGGG